>DATAIA010000064.1:0-9579 GCA_036262895.1 Xanthobacteraceae bacterium | reverse complement strand
GGAGAGAAAGAAGGCGGCATTCTGCGAGAATTGCTCGAAATGGGAAATCAGATGCAATGCTTCGCCACGATTGAGGAGAGCACGTTCAAATGCGCAACCTGATCACCGATGTCGCTGGCGTCAGGGTGGGCCATGCCGACGATCACCGGCTTGGCTCGGGTGTAACCGCAATCATTTTCGATGAGCCGGCAACCGCAACCATCGATGCTCGCGGCGGGGGGCCGGGTACGCGTGAAACCGACCTGCTTGATCCCGCAATGACCGTGAACCATGTCGATGGCATTGCGCTCTCGGGCGGATCGGCATTCGGTCTCGAAGCCGGCGCCGGAATTCAGGCGTGGCTCGCAGAACACGGACGCGGCTTTGCGGTGCGCACCGCCCGCGTGCCGATCGTCCCCGGCGCGATTTTGTTTGATTTGCTCAGCGGCGGCGACAAACAATGGGGCCGTTATCCGCCCTATCGCGAGCTTGGCTATCAAGCGGCTTCATGCGCCGGCACGGATTTTTCGCTTGGCAGCACCGGCGCTGGTCTTGGCGCAACGACAGTCAATCTCAAAGGCGGCATCGGCTCAGCCTCGGCCATGACGCCAGCCGGTTTTACAGTTGGTGCGCTCGTTGCCGTCAATGCGGCAGGCAGCGTGACCGTCGGGGACAGCCCCTGCTTCTGGGCTGCTCCGTTTGAACGTGATGGAGAGTTTGGCGCTCGCGGCTTTCCAACTCGGATGCCGTCGGAAGCACTACAACCCATCACTAAAGCCGGAGCGCGCGAGAGCACCGCACTTGCGGTCATCGCAACCGATGCGTCACTTACAAAAGCGCAACTCAAGCGCATTGCGGTGATGGCGCAAACCGGATTTGCACGCGCGATTTATCCGGTTCATACGCCGCTTGATGGCGATGTGGTCTTTGCCGCCGCCACCGGCCGGCGCGCCATCAACAATCCTCTGCACGATCTCTCCGAAATTGGTTCGATTGCGGCGAACGTCCTTGCTCGCGCTGTCGCGCGCGGCATCTATGAAGCAACAGCCCTGCCCTTCCCCAATGCACTGCCGAGCTGGCGCGATAAGTTTGGGAAGTGATGGTATTGAGATGATGCGGTCCGGTTCCCCTCCCCCGCGCGCTTTGCGCGTGGTGGGCCAGCGTATAGAGTTTTTTTTCAGAAACATCACGCTTGGCGAGGAATTGAAATCTGTACCCCCCACGCCTAACCCCTCCCCACCGCTTCGCGGGGAGAGGGGAATCGCAAATTATTGCTTCTGAAAAAAAACTGCCGTTTGTAGGCGAGCGTCACGTCAGGCGAGCACAGGCTTATCCGCTAAACTTCTCAATCCCGTCTTCGTCATCCCGGCCGAGCGCAGCGAGAGCCGGGATCCCAGTATCCCGTGACGCTCAGAACGGTTCACATGATTTGAGGATACTGGCTCCCCGCTCGCGCGACCCCGGATCAAATCCGAGGTCGCTTGGCGGGGATGACCGGCTGCGCCGGTCACTTAAACCTCTCCACTCCAAACGGCGTTGGATCAGTAAACGGCGTCGATCCCGTCATCATTTCGGAAATCAGCCGGCCTGTAACCGGTCCGAGTGTCAGACCGAAATGACCATGCCCCAGCGCGAGCCATAAACCGGACTGCCCCGGCACGCGACCAATGACTGGACGAGAATCCGGAAAGATCGGGCGACGTCCCATCCACGGCTGTTTCTCCACGGGTTCACCGAGCGGAAGCAATCCCCTCACATGCGGCATCACGCGGTCGATCTGCACCGGCGTTGCCGCGGCATCGCGGCTCGCAAATTCCGCGCCCGTTGTCAGCCGAATGCCCTGATCCATTGGCGCCAGCACATAGCCGACTTCCGGATCAACAATTGGCCGCGTGAGACCTGCATTGCCCTGCGCATGAAAATGCTGGTGATAGCCGCGTTTGATCCCGAGCGGCAGCTTGATGCCAAATTGCTTCAGCAAGTCGGGAGCCCAGGGCCCGAGCGCCACCACAACCTCGGTTGCATCGATCGGCCCTTCGGATGCTTCCACTCGCCAGCCGCGCGCGGATCGATGCAGTGTCATGGCATCGCCCTGCAACACGATGCCGCCAAGTGCCGTAAACCGCCTTACGTAGGCCCGTGTGACGGCGAGCGGATTGCTCACCGACGCGATATCGGCCCAATGAATGGCGCGGCGAAACACCGGATTGAGGTTTGGCTCAAGCATGCGCGCCTGATCGACATCGAGAGTGCGAGCGGTCACGCCGAGCGCTTCGCAGAGCTCCAGTTCCGTCCGCATATTCGTGAAAGCCTGCTCGCTGCGATAAAGCGAGATCCAGCCATCCCTGCGCAGATATCGACCGGCACCGGATTCCTCCATCAGGGTTTCGTGCTCAGCCAGCGCATGCGCCATCAGCGGACGCATGATCCGCGCAGTTTCTTCAAGCCGGCGCGGCGTTGACGCCATGCGATAGGCCCACAGCCATGGCGCGACCTTCGGCAGGAATGAAATGTGATAGTTCGCCTCGGTTGCGAGCTTCAGCCCGACCCGGATCAACGGCCATAGCCTTCGCGGAAATGCCGCCGGATATACCCCCGCACCGCCAATGACACCGGAATTGCCGTAGGACGTTTCTTCACCCGGACCACCGCGGTCGACCAGGGCGACAGAAAGACCGCGGCGCGCGAGATGGAGCGCGATCGAGGTGCCGACGATCCCAGCACCGAGCACAATGACATCTGTACGGGCCATAAGCTTCCTTACCGTGGACAGGGTTCAAACCGGCTGCGCCGCAGCCCTCCAACCGAAATATAGCCAGCCAAGACCCCCACGCGAGGGGAAGCCTTCACCATAGGGCTGATATGCCCGGGGTTTTTCGCTCAGGCATTTGCCCCCTACCCTGCCCCATGTTAGGCGAACATTGGGTTTCAAGCTCTTACTTCCGGAGAACGCAATGCGCCGGCCATTGCTGATCGCCCCTTCCATTCTGGCATCCGATTTCGCCAAGCTCGGGGAGGAAATCCGCGCAATCGACGCGGTCGGCGCGGACTGGATCCATGTCGATGTCATGGACGGTCATTTCGTTCCGAACATCACCATCGGCCCCGATGTGGTCCGCGCCTTGCGGCGCCACACGCAGAAGCCGCTCGACGTGCATCTGATGATCGCGCCGGCCGATCCTTATCTTGAAGCATTCGCAGCAGCCGGCTCAGATCTCATCACCGTTCATGCCGAGGCGGGGCCGCACCTGCACCGCTCGCTTCAGGCGATCCGCGCGCTGGGCAAGAAGGCGGGAGTTTCGCTCAACCCCTCAACGCCACCCGATGCGATCGCATATGTGCTCGATCTCGTCGATCTCGTGCTCATCATGTCGGTCAATCCCGGATTTGGCGGCCAGAGTTTCATTCCCTCGGCCGCCGAGAAAATCGCTCAGGTGCGCGCCATGATCGGAGCACGCCCGATCGATATCGAGGTCGACGGCGGCGTGACGCCTGAAACCGCAGCTATTGTTGCTGCTGCCGGCGCCAATGTGCTGGTTGCAGGCTCTGCCGTATTCAAGGGCGGAACACCTGAATCCTATAAGACAAACATTGCGGCGATCCGTGCGTCCGCCGCTTCAGCTCGCGGCGAGGTTGCCTGATGATCCCACGTTATTCCCGTCCCCAGATGACCGACATCTGGGATCCGCAGACCCGTTTCCGCATCTGGTTTGAAATCGAGTCGCACGCAGCTGACGCAATGGCGGAGCTGGGGCTAATCCCGAAAGAAGCCGCAAAAAACATTCGTGAGAAGGGCTCCGCCGCGAAGTTCGACGTTGCGCGCATCGATGAAATCGAGCGCGAGGTCAAACACGACGTGATCGCCTTCCTCACGCATCTCGCGGAGTTCGTCGGCCCGGACGCACGCTTCGTCCATCAGGGCCTGACGTCCTCCGATGTCCTCGACACCTGCTTCAACGTGCAGCTTGTGCGCGCGGCCGATCTTTTGATCGCCGATATCGACGCGGTGCTGGCCGCACTCAAGCGGCGCGCCTTTGAGCACAAGCTCACGCCGACAATCGGCCGCTCGCATGGCATCCACGCCGAGCCGACCACATTCGGGCTCAAGCTTGCTTACGCTTATGCCGAATTCACCCGCGCGCGCGAGCGACTGATTGCGGCCCGCAAGGATGTCGGCACGTGCGCGATCTCCGGTGCAGTCGGCACCTTCGCGCAAGTCGATCCACGCATCGAAGCTCATGTCGCCAAGGCGATGGGACTTTCGGTCGAACCGATCTCGACCCAGGTCATTCCGCGCGATCATCATGCGATGTATTTCGCAACGCTTGGGGTCATTGCTTCCTCGGTCGAACGGCTCGCGACCGAAATCCGTCATCTCCAGCGCACCGAAGTCCTCGAAGCGGAGGAATATTTTTCCGAGGGGCAAAAAGGCTCCTCCGCGATGCCGCACAAGCGCAATCCGGTTCTCACCGAGAACCTCACCGGACTGGCGCGCCTGGTGCGCGGCTATGTGACGCCGGCGCTTGAGAACGTGGCGCTCTGGCACGAGCGCGACATTTCGCATTCATCCGTCGAACGCATGATCGGCCCCGATGCAACGGTCACACTTGATTTTGCGCTCGCGCGGCTTGCGGGCGTGATCGATCGCCTCGTCGTCTACCCCGAAAATATGCGCAAGAACCTCGACCGGCTGGGCGGTCTCGTCCATTCGCAGCGCATTCTCATTGCACTGACGCAAAAAGGCGTCAGCCGCGAGGACTCCTATCGGCTGGTGCAGCGCAACGCCATGCGAGTCTGGCGCGGCGAAGGCGATTTCATGTCGTTCCTCAAAGCCGATCCCGAAGTGCGCGCCAAACTCAGCGATGCCGAGATCGAAACCAATTTCAATCTCGATTATCACCTGAAGCACGTCGATACGATTTTCGATCGTGTGTTTGGAAACGGATCGTAGTCAGGCAAACCCAGGGCATTTGCGATGACGAAATTTCCCCGCGTCCTGTCGCGCGAAGAGTGGGGCTTTGATCCGGAGTTCACATTTCTCAACCATGGTTCTTTTGGCGCGGCGCCCCTTGCTGTTCTGGCCGAACAGGAACGTTGGCGCGCGCAGATGGAACGCCATCCCACCGGCTTTATGGCCTACGTCTTGCCTGACGCGCTCCGCAAGGCGGCAGCACGGCTCGCCGACTTCGTTGGCGCGCAGGGAAACGATGTGGTCTTCGTCGAAAATACGACGGCAGGCTGCAATGCGGTTCTCAATTCCCTGAGTTTTTTGCCTGGTGACGAAATCTTGGTCACTAATCACGGCTATCCAGCCGTGCGCAAAGCCGCGCAACATATCGCTGCTCGAACCGGGGCAGTGATCGTCGAGGCTGAGGTGCCCTTTCCCATCAGCGATGCGTCGCAGATTCTTGATCCGGTCAAATCGTGCCTCACCAGGCGCACGCGTCTTGCCATTTTCGATCACATTACATCGCCGACAGCAATCATTTTTCCAGTTCGCGAGCTTGCCGAACTTTCTCACAACATGGGCGCAAAGGTGCTCATCGACGGCGCTCATGCGCCTGGCATGCTCGCGCTCGACATGCCCGCAATCAACGCTGATTGGTATGTCGGGAATTGCCATAAATGGCTGATGGTGCCGAAAGGCTGCGCTTTCCTCTGGGCGCAAGCCAATAACCAAGCAGACCTTCATCCCTTGGTGATTTCGCACGGTTACGGCCAAGGTTTTGTTGCGGAATTTGATTGGGTCGGCACCCGAGACGCCAGCGGCTGGCTTTCTGTCCCGGCAGCACTCGACTTTCACGCTCGACTGGGAGGCGCTGCTTTACGGGAGCGAAACAGAAAGCTGGCTATCTCTGCTGCAAACAAAATCGCCGAGATTTGGAAAACCCAGCGCGGTACGCCAGACGCTCTCACCGGGTCCATGGCAACGATTGAACTTTCGACCAATGGTCCGGCAACCCAAGAGCACGCCATAGCCTTGCGCAAGTGGCTGTTTGAAGATCAACGCATCGAAGTACAGGCCAACGCGTTCGCCAATGCGTTGTGGATTCGCATTTCCGCCCAGGCCTACAACGAAGATGCCGATTACGAGCGGCTGATCACAGCAATTCAAAAACATTTGAAGCATTAATCAGTATCACGCGTGGCCTGCGGAAAAGCTCCCTCAGTGCAGCGTCTGCAGCCTCTGCATTTTGGTCGGCTTTATTTAACCCTTCCCGGTCACAATTTGGCCGGAGCACAAGGGCAAAGCCATGGGAGCACAGCATCAGCCGTTTGAACTTTGGGGGCCCGCGCCCCTGCCCCTCATCCTTTCGCCCAGCCTTGCGCCAGCCATCTGCACCACCAGCGCGAACCTCTTTCAGATGTCCTCTCCCATGCAACGACCGACCATATTGGTGTTTGATTCCGGCTTGGGCGGGCTGACCGTCTTTCGTGAAATTGCGAAAGTGCGGCCTGACGCGCGCTTCGTCTATGCGGCCGATGACGCGATGTTTCCCTATGGGCAGATGGAGGAAAAGCGCCTGGTCAGGCGCGTCCTCGATGTGATGGAGCAGTTGTTCGAGACTTACGAACCGGAGCTCGCCGTCATTGCCTGCAACACCGCATCTACAGTGGTCATGGCCCCTTTGCGCGCGCGTTTCGCTCAGCCCTTTGTCGGAACTGTTCCGGCGATCAAACCGGCCTGTGCCGCCTCGGTCACAAAACAAGTCACGGTGCTTGGCACTGAGGGAACTGTGCAGCGCGAATACACCAAAGCATTGATCCGGGAATTCGCATCCGGTTGCGATGTGACGCTGGTGGGCTCATCCAGGCTGGCGGCCATGGCGGAAAGCGAACTCAATGGCATGCCGGTTAGCGATGGTGACATCGCCGCCGAGATTGCCCCCTGCTTTGTGGAACGCGGTGGCAAACGTACCGACACCATCGTGCTGGGCTGCACGCATTATCCGCTGCTGCTAGAGCGCATGATCAAGGTCGCGCCCTGGCCGGTGAATTTCATTGACCCCGCCCCTGCCATTGCCCGCCGGGTGATGGAACTGCTCGGTCCCGCCGATCCTGCCCTAGCGGCCCTACCCGCGACCGCGGTTTTCACCTCGGACCGAACCATTGCAGGCCCCCTGGCGGCCACCCTCAACGGGTTCGGCATTCATGAGTTCCAGGCGGGATTGGCTGGGGCGCCGGAGGTCGGTTAGGCCCCACCCCAGACCGATAAGGTTAATGAGTAGGCGCACGACTGGGGACGCTTCCCTATCCCCGCAACCGCGGCCAAGTCCTTCTCCGCCCTTTAAGGGCGGAGAAGGATTTAGGATGAGGTGGGTCGAAGATCTTGCGCTAGCATCCATTTGAGGTCCAATTGCCCTAGATTCTTGAAAGCCCCACCTCACCCCAACCCTCTCCGCCCCAGTGGGGCGGAGAGGGAGTACACTGCGGCTGCAATGCGAGGACAGGGAAGAAAGCCCCTTCTATTTGACACCCCAGGGGTTTCGGCCTAGAAACCGGCCACCTCGCGGGCCGCTTTGGCCCGCGACGTGTTTCGCGACCCGTGGCGGTGCCTTGCGCTTACGAGGCCCTGCCTGTCAGCTCTGGACCTGTTCCAGGCAGAGGAGGGCGCGATCCTCATCAACCAACAGGACGGGATGCCTACGGCTCCCAAAGCCTCAAGAGGACGCGATGACCAAGCGCAGTGAATCAAAGTACAAGCTCGACCGCCGTATGGGCGAGAATATCTGGGGCCGCCCAAAGAGCCCGGTAAACCGCCGCGAATACGGCCCCGGCCAGCATGGCCAGCGCCGCAAAGGTAAGCTGTCGGACTACGGCGTCCAGCTTCGCGCCAAGCAGAAGCTGCGCGGCTATTACGGCAATATCTCGGAGCGGCAGTTCCGCGGCATCTACGAGGACGCGATCCGGATAAAAGGCGATTCCGGTGCAAACCTCATCGGCTTGCTGGAGCGCCGCCTTGATTGCGTGGTCTACCGCGCCAAGTTCGTTCCCACCGTGTTTGCCGCGCGTCAGTTCATCAATCACGGCCACGTCAAGGTGAACGGTCGCCGGGTCAACATCCCGAGCTACCGCCTGAAGGTCGGCGATGTGATCGAGGTCAAGGAAGCGTCGCGGCAATTGCCGCTTGTTCTTGAGGCGTCCCAGCTCGCCGAGCGCGATGTGCCGGACTACATCGAAGCCGATCACAACAAAATGTCGGCCAAGTTCATTCGAGTCCCACTGCTCAATGACGTGCCCTATCCGGTGATGATGGAGCCGCATCTGGTCGTCGAATATTACTCGCGCTGATTATCAAGCTCTTGTGAGTTTGAAAGGGCTGCCGACAGGCGGCCCTTTTGTTATCAGACCTACTTGGCAAGCAGGTCGCGTATTTCCGCAGCCTTGACGAAAGCTTGCGCATCGGAGGCAAGCAACAAACGATCGGACACCAGCGCATCCGCCGCTGCCTTTACCTTCGCAACATACGCTTCGCGATTGCCATACCGCTCCTCGATCGACAATCGGGGATCGTGAGCGGCCTCACGTTCGGCTTTGGTCTTGGCAAAAGGAACAAACGATCCGTCGCGATCGCAAAGCTCCGTGGGAGCGACCTTATAGACGTTCCATCCGGTATGCGTACCGAGCGGCGCGGCAACGGGCGGCAAACGAATTCCGGCAATCTCGTTTCCGTCGATATCCACCGCAGGCACACGTGTTTGGTAGATCTTGCCGGGACTTTTTGGCGGATCGATCCAGTCAACCGGAAGAAACGCGGGATTGTCGCCTGGCGTTATAGAAAATCCGCTCACCACAGGCATCTTTATGGCACCTGCTTCAATCGCGCTGTGATCCGCGATTGATGGAATGCGGCTCTTTGGCGGCGCCACACCCTTGGTCACCCACTCGTCAAGTGCGACGAGCAAGGCGCGTAGCGCCGGACCTGCACTGTTTGGGTTGCGCGGGTTGGCACAGGCACCAGGGTCCGCTGTCGAGCCGAAATGGCCGCCATGTTGCGTGCCGGCAATCAAATACGTGCGCGCATTCTGCGGCTCGGCAATGTCGCTGAGGGTCGCCGGATCAATGTGCAGGAGTGATGCGCCTTTTTGCCAGTACTCGGTGGATGTGTTTGTTTCGATCAACAAGGGGTCGAACCCGTCATTCCTGAGAAGCGCTCCTGACTGACCGGTCAATGGGTCAGCAAGATGCGCCGCACTGAACGGAAACCAGTTCTCCGGATAATATCGGTCCTCATGCTGCGTTGCCGTGCGGTTCGGCATCCCGAACGTATGATTGGCAAACACTTTGCCGGCCCCTGAAATGTGCGCAAGCATGCCGTCGAACACACGCCGGCCCTGCTCATCTTTGTTCATGCCGAGCTCAATGTAATGGCGCAGGTATCGCCCGCTTTGCGAAATCC
Source organism: Xanthobacteraceae bacterium (assembly GCA_036262895.1). GTDB lineage: Bacteria > Pseudomonadota > Alphaproteobacteria > Rhizobiales > Xanthobacteraceae > AP-16. The sequence continues at coordinate 200 of DATAIA010000064.1, read as the reverse complement.
CCACCCCAAGCGCGTAACGCAAAGCATTACCGTCGTCCGATAAATTTCCCCCAAGCGCGGGATTGAGCGTTCCTTTGCTGTCAGCGCGCTCGTATCGCAGGAATGAAACAACGTCGCGCGTCGCCGCATAGCCCATGCCAAGCACTTTCGGCTGCGTTGCCTCGTACCAAAGCTCATATATCTTTACGGGAGAGAACTTC
>DATAIA010000063.1:0-1988 GCA_036262895.1 Xanthobacteraceae bacterium | reverse complement strand
GCTTTGCCTCCGCAGAACTCCAGAAATCTGCCGGGCACGGGGCTTTGAGTTCGTAATTCGCATTGGCTGTGCCCGCGACCCAACCATCGTTCATTGCGTCAGCAATTGCCGCCAGCGAGATGTCGGCCAGTTCTCCCGTTCCGGCACAGATGGCCGGCGTTTTAAGAAAGTTCACGTTCCAGTCGCCGCGATACTTTCCCTGCAGTACGTCCGCAGTGAGCCCCGCAACGCGCACCTTGCCATCCTGCACGTTGAGAGTGGCAGAAATGTGCGTGGCCTCGATTCCGTGGATCTGAAAACTGCCTGCGGTAAATCGGCCGCTCGCGTGCAGAGTGGTCCACCACGTGGGATGTGCTACGCCGCCCATGGTCAGAACCCGGTACCAAGGGCGTTTCCTGGAGTTTGGATTCAGCGATTCCAGGACATCGCTCAGCCTGACCTTATTCGTGTTCAGGGCGAAGTGCACCGGACAGGCGTCCGGAGTTCCGCATCCACGTGGCAGATCTACCGACCCAGTCCAGGTAGTGCCGGCTGCATTGGCGTTCAGGCGCGCCACGTGAACGGTGTCGGCCAACAGTTGTATTTCCGCGGAGATGATTTCGGCGTGGACCCCGGCGCTTCGGTCCGGCACACGGACGTTGTGCAACTTTGCTGTGCCGGTGAGTTGGGGTGACGCGAAGCCATTGCCGGGAACGACCCAATGGCCCGCCAGGAGAAGGTCCAGTTGGGCTGAACCGTCGGCATTCGATGCGATCGCCGGGAGCCCGACCATGCGCGCAACCCGCAGAGCCTTGGCAATCTCGGTCTCTCCGTTGATGGAGAAGCTGTAGCCAGTGCGGTCCACGGAGCCACGGATGGTTGCGCTGCCGGGATGCGCGCCGCCAATCGCAAAGGGGCCGATATCAAGCAGCGGGCCATTCGAGAGCCGACTAGCAGAAGCTAGTGTGGCTTTCCCGTGGAGTACGGAAGCCGCGGCGACAGCAAAGGGCAAAGTCTCCGGCCCGAACTCGCCATGGTCGGAGACGGAGCTCAGATGAAAGTTGGCAATCTGGCCGGCGCCTTTTAAGATCGGGCTGGATTGTCCATCGCTGGCCAACGAGAGCTTTCCGTCCACAATCCCTTCGGCGTCGAGGTCCTCGGGAACATTCTTCTTGATTCGTTGCGCGATTCTCACGAGTGCCGCCGCGGGGACGTTGTCGGCAGAGACCGCGAGAGAATATCGGTGACTCCAGGGAAAACCGGCGTCCCCCGTCACACTGAGAAGCCCGTCGCCGATCGGGGCGCTGCACATCAGCTGTTGAAAGTCATGGGTATCAGTGCTGTAGTCGGCATCGCACCGTGCTGCCATGCGCAACGCTTTACCGCTGGTAATGTCGTAGCGGCGAAAGTCGTCCATCGAAGAAGTGGCGGCAATGTGTAGCCTGGAAGGAGTGCCCGTGAGGGCGAGATCCAGCAGAATTTCTCCCCGCCAGCCCTGATCGTTGCCGGTAATCAATTTTGTGATCTGGCCCAGTTGCGCACGGCTCCACTCGAGGGTGACCTGCAGTGGCATATCTCGCAAGACATCCGCCCGTTGCCACGTGCCGGTGAGTTGCAGCAGCCCGGTGTCGTTCAGGTTCATGTCAGTACGAAAGGGTTGCGCTTTCAGACGGACGCCCCATGAATTGTCGGATTCCTGCCACAAGGAAAAATCCGCGTTAGTCAATGCGTAGGCCTTCTTCTCTGGGCCGCGTTTGAAGTTTATGCGTCCCGATGTGCCCTCGATGTAAGGGAATGCCGGCCGCAGCCCCGATTTCGTGTGGCCGGTGGGCGCGAGGGGAATTCGCGCTGAGCGTTCCAGTAGCGCCTCCAGATTCCAGTGCCCGCCCTCGCCATGCACCAAGTTCAGACTGGGCTCAGCCAGGTCCAGCCGCGCGATCTCCATGCGTCCTCGCAACAGCGAGGTTAGGCGAAGGGCGGCGGTGACTTCGCTGGCGCGGACGATGGGC
>DATAIA010000062.1:0-6343 GCA_036262895.1 Xanthobacteraceae bacterium | reverse complement strand
CTTGGATAAGGAGTGGATCATGATCAAGCGCAAGCTTACGGCAGCAAACCCCATACGAAAGCGTCTGCACGTCTCCACCGTGTACTACCCGCCGCTTGAGGCAAAGCGCTACGCTGGCGTCCGCGCGGTGCCGTACATCCGGTTGCGGGGGCATTGGCTGTCGGAGGCCGGTTTCGGCCCGAACGATGCGATCGGCATCGTCGCCACGCCGGGGCGTGTCGTCCTGACCAAACTGTAGAGCCACTAGCCGAGAGCCCCGCGCTGCGGGGCTCTCGGCGCGCCCTGGCTACCACTCGGTGCTCTCTTGCCAGTGATGGACTGGACTGGCAGGTAGAGTAATTCCTTTAAAAATAATAACTTATAGGAAAAATCTCTGTCAATGAAGCATTCTCGTCGCACCTGTTGCTCGATGCTCGGTTGAAGTGCATCGTAGCGATTGCCAGTAACTGAGCGCGAGAGGTGCGCTGTGGAACCCGCAACGACCGGACTCAGTGACGCCGAAAATCCCTTTGATCATAGCAATCCAGTCGAGAAAGCTTTGGACAGATATGTTCAACGTGCTGCCGGCATTGAGTTCTGCGCGCGAGAATTCGTGCCCGAGGCCGAAAAGCGCCGAAAGCAAGAGTTCAAAGAGGTGGCCAGTTTGCTAGGCACGTTAGCTTATGAATCCGCAATGGTTCAGAAACACGGTGGCGAAATAAGCGCTCCAACCCTAAAGAATACGAGAGCGCTCTATCGAAAAACGGAGCAGCTGATCCTTGCATCGTCGGTGGAAATACTTAAAGAGAGTCTATTCATTAGCCTGTTTAGCGCATTCGACGCGTTTGTCGGCGATCTGATGCTAGCGCTTATGCAGATAAAGCCCAGTATTCTAGATGGAACCGATCGGAAGATCAGTCTCGCCGAGCTGATGCGGTGCGACTCCATTGACGATGCAAAGAAGTTTGTTGTTGAGCACGAGATAGATACGCTCAGGAGGAAGAGTTATCCCGAACAATTCTCTCACTTGTCGAGTCGATTCGGGGTTGAACTCAAAAAGTTCAAAAACTGGCCGGTGTTCGTAGAATGCTCGCAGCGACGAAATCTGATTACGCATTGCGGCGGACAGATCAGCGAACAGTATCGTAAGGTATGTCTATCGGAAGGTGTACACGAAAGTGCGCTGGCCAAAGTCGGAACCAAGATCAAGTTGAGCGACGAATACTTTGCTAGCGCATTGGAGGTTGTTTCCGAAGTGGCAATAAAGTTGACGCAAACACTTTGGCGAAAAATCGACGGAAAAAACCTCGGCAAAGCCGACGATCATCTCGTCGGATACACTTATCGCAGCCTACTCGATGAGAAATGGGCCAGGGCTATAATGATCTGCGATTTTGGACTTGAATTGCCGAAATCTTGTGCCGTCAGCACGGAAAAGCGCGCTCGAATGATCGTGATTAACAAGGCAATCGCGCACAAGGCTTCCGGTGATTCGCGTAGTATGGCTCGCGCGCTTGGGCGCTTCGACTGGACTGCGTGTAGCGATGAATTTGCCATGGCGGTCGCAATACTTGAAGACAAGGTGCAGGAAGCGGCAAAGCTAATGCTGCGACTTGGCACGGATAGTCGCTTGTTCAGGGAGGAGGACTATCTTGAATGGCCGCTTTTTAGGGACTTTCGTACTACACCGGAGTTCCAGCGCGCTTACGCTGAAGTTTTTGGCCGGCCGTTCGTAGACAAAATCCATATGGTCGCCGTAGACGCAGCCGCACAGGCCGGTAAGCTCGTGAAGGATTCCGGGGACAGCAGCCCCGGAGCCGGAACCGATGTAGAAGCTGGTGAGTAGTGCTCAATCAGCCAGGAGCGAAGGTAGGTCGATGGTCAATGCTGTCGACTGAGCGACAGTAGGTGCGTCCATCTTTACGGCGACGTTAGTGGCGCGGAATTTTTAGACACTCAAGGTTGCCGGATGCGCCGGCACGCCTTTGCAACGCGTTGATCAGCGTAGCGTGCTAGCAGAGTGCTATTTCCGTGCTTGTCAAACCAAAAAGAAAAATGATCGGCACTACTACAATCAAGCGTCCTAAGGACGCTTGATTGTAGTAGCTCGGAAAAAGAAATGCAACCGTTGCACCACTGCAAGGAACGGGTTTTCTGAGGACCTGTCTTGACTTTCTGTTCGATCTATGCTATTCCTAGCGTCCTCAGGACGCTAGGAATAGCATAGTGCGTAATTGCTCTAGTCGATTTCCAGGCAGGTGTTGTCCTAAAAACAGTGAGCTACAAACATGAGTGCGCTTCGGGCGAAGCGTCTCAGGTGGAGGGACGCCCTCGACCTAAAGATTCGCACGGAATACAAGGCGCCGGTAATTTCGAATTACCAGCTCGCTGTTGAGCTCGTCAAGTTGAGGGCCGCGGGGGCGTACCTTGGGCGTCCGTTACAAATGCCCGAGCATCCGGTAGATCGGCGAATGCTGTCGGAGGCCCGAAGGGCTCTTCTCGACCGCGCGTTGCTGGTCGAGGATCGGAGCCTGCCCGGCGCGTTCTTGCGCTTCCCTGAGCGGAAAGATGCGGACCCTGTTGAAGTGCTCTGCGCGATCGATCCCTTTGGTTGCCTCGCGTACCTTAGTGCAATGGAGTTCCATGGCCTTACAAACAGATTGCCTCGTATACTTTACTTTGCGTTGCCGGATGCACAGTCGTGGCATCGCCTAGCGATTGAGCGCATGAGGCGTGATCTCGGTGAACTCAATTCCATATTTACCGAAAATGAGCTTCCGCCTCTGAGAAATACGAAGGTCGCAAAGCTCGGGGGGATGGTCGTTGAAGCCATTCGATCAAAGTCGTTTGGCGGATGGCGGTATGCGCGAAACGAGACCATGCGGGTAACGACCACTGGCCGCACTTTCCTGCACATGTTGCAGAGGCCAGATCTTTGTGGGGGTATTCATCACGTGATTGAAGTATATGTGGAGCATGCCAAGTCTCATCTCGCGCTCATTGCGTCCGAATTTACGCAGCATGGCACTACCATAGATAGAATGCGGGCGGGTTATATACTCGAAGAGCGCTGTGGCTTAAAAGATCATCGGGTCGAAATGTGGGCGCTAGAAGCAAGTCGAGGTGGGTCACGTAAGCTCGATCCCCAAAAGGAATATGCTTCTCAATTTTCCGAGAAATGGTGCTTGTCGATTAATGTCTAGTTTGCTGATTGATATACCGAGTTGGGTGCAGGAAGCTCCGGGCGGTCGCTCGAACTTTCGCCAAGCAATTCATTGCGTTCTTGAAGCAATTGCGCACGATCCTCACCTTCGGGAGCTGTTATGCATGAAGGGCGGAATATTGATGGCGTTGCACTACGATAGTCCTAGATTCACAAACGACATCGATTTTTCGACACCCCAGGAATTCGACACTGCAATTGAAAGCGAGGTTGTCGAACGACTAAAAGACGCGTTGGCTGGCTCGCCAGAACGGCTTGGTTACGATCTGGATTGTCGACTGCAAAGCTACAGTGTACAGCCAAGTCGAAAAGGGAGCTTTGTAACTATCGAAATGAAGATCGGTTACGCGACAAAGGGGACGCAGCTGCACAAGCGACTACTCAATGGTAAGTCCCCTCATGTAGTGGGTGTCGACTACAGCTTCAATGAAACCATTCCGGAAGTCGAGGTCGTCGAAATCGAGGACGGGTCTTTGAGGGTCTACGCGCTTCCGACACTGGTCGCCGAAAAGCTTCGATCGCTCCTACAACAACCTATACGCAATCGAACACGACGCCAAGACGTATATGACCTAAACCACCTGCTAAACGAACGTCCGGCGCTCTTAAATGCGGATTGTAGAAAAGCTGTGCTAGATGATCTGAAAATAAAATGCGCTGACAGGGGCATCTTGCCGTTACAGAACTCATTCGACGATCCGAAGATTCGCGACCTAGCGCAAGCAAACTATACGAGCTTGGCAGATGAGCTTGCTGATGGCCTTTTGCCGCCTTTTGATGAAATCTATCCTCGGGTAGTCGACTACTACCGTTCCCTACCTTGGGCTTGAATTAGATCCAAAGATCCGAACGAGCGCCGCTGCGTAAAAATGGAGAGCGCAATTGCCGGTGCGATCTCACGATCGAACGTGCAATTTCTTCCAGTCCGACTCAGCTCGCATTTTCTGTTCGTCCAAGTACGAAGCAAGGCGTGCGGCATCGATCATCCACGGCGATTTTTGAGTCCCAGCACGAAATGCGGGCACCGGCAAAGATTGCCTGCCGGCACGCTTGGCGGCTTCGTCGGAGCCCAAGCCGAATAAGTGAGCGCATTTTGCCAGCGGGATTTGTCCGGTGCCATATTCCGCCATCAGCATCAGCAAAGTATTCATCAAGATATTTACACAGTGTTGGGCGGCCGCGTCGTGAACGAGGCGGCCGCGGACATCGTTGTTCAGCTAATCAAGGCCAATACTCTTGACTCGGCGGCTCGTAGTTCCCAAGGCGATGATTGGCGGGGCGCGGAGACCCGGGTGTCGACAGCGCCACTACCGCCGCGTTAGGAAGATCGAACGATGCCGATTCGCCGGGCTGCAACGTGAGTTCGTGGGCGAGCGAGCTAGGCTCGCCGGGCGGCAGGTCGGGCCTCAAAATCGAAACCGCACTGGTGGCGGTTTCGGACAAGTTGGTTATGCGCACGTGCATGGGTTTATCGGTCCGTTTGAGGCTTTGTGCGTGGAGCCTGCTGAGGCTTCGTGTCCAGAAGCTCCAGCGCCTGCTTGATCGAGTACGCGCGGCGCCACAAGTGGCACTCGGGGGCGCGTGAGAGGTCGACGTTTGTCAGCACAAGTGCTCCTGTGCGTGGCAATTCGTCAGTCGGCGACCAGCCGTCGACAATCCGTGGAAGGCCGAAGTGCTTGCGCAGCGCTTCGCCGTGCCTGCTTTTGCCGCTTCCTTGCGGGCCGTATACAAAAACGCATTTGTTCTCGTTCATGGTCCCTCCGAATGGTGGCTGCTACGCGCCTGCCGGGGACAGGGCCGATTCCGGAAACCATTCGAGGACGACGCGGCCCGCGTCGTCGACGTGCTTGACCTGGGCGCTCTGCTCGCGCGCGAGGTCGATACTCAACTGCTGTACCGTGCCGTTGCGGCACGTGCTGTTGATGGTGACGGTCTGGCCGACCGTGAAAGCGAACTTGACGCGCATGCTGTTTCCTCGTTGTTGCGATTGGAATTGCCGGCGTCGGCCGGCGGCGTTTGCCGCGATGTGCGGCGATTGGGATAGCGACGTTGAAGATCGGCGGCGAGCACGGATTGCGCGCGCGCATAAGCGCGCGCCTGCAGCACAGGCGTGTCTAGGTTTCGCGTGCGCGCGCATGTTGCGGTGGTAAGTTGCCGAAGTGCGCTTATGGCGATGTCTCGCTCGCACGCGGAATTTGGTGCAACGCGCAAGCGCAGCAACGTGGCGACGGCAGCGCCGACGATCACGCCGACCACAAACCACGTTACGGCGCTCACGCGGAAGCCCTGCGTCTGCGGCGCAGTGGAACCATAAGGGGGAGCGGTTGCTGCGCCCATTTGTCGCCCCATTCCCCCTCGGCCATTGCGAGGCTCGCGTAACGCGCGGTGCTGCTGCCGCAGCGGCATTCCAGTGCGTGGCGCACAACCGGTTCGCCCGGCTGGCGCTGCGGCTCGCAGTTCGTGCGTCCGCGGCTTTCGATGTGCTTCGGTTCGCGACCGCAAACCCTGCACACTTGGAAATATCCCAATAAATGCTTGATGGTGCGCTGTATCACGGGTCAAAACCTCCGTGGTTGATGTGGTCGGCTCGGACTGCCAGATGCGCGGACGTGCCTAGGGCCGCTGCACTCGTAGCAATCCAGAACACGGCGGAAAGAAGGGTGCGCACCGCAACCGCAGGGGGGCGCCCGCGCGGAGGGGAGGGCGCTGCAGGCGGATTTGGGCGGCTGCGGTGCGCAAAAGGGTCAGCCGACCTTCGGCTGCTGCTTCAAACGCTGTAGCGTGTTCGCCGCGCTGAACGCGAGGCCCGACCAGAATGCGGCACTCCTGCGACTTCCACCGAAGTCTTCGAATTCGCCGGGATACAACGCCTCGAAATGGGCCGCTTCGCGCAGCCGGGATTCGCAGCATCGGGCGGTCGATCCGCTCATCACGACGCATCCGGTTGCGTTGGAGCGGGGACGGAACGTGTTATGCGATCGGGGCGAGCAGGATTTAGTCGGTAAGCGCTCGGCCTCACCACCTTCCCCACAACCACATCAGCCGCGATAGTCAGCCCCAGCGGTGCGGCAGAAGTTCGGCGATGCGCCGATCGGGATGTGTCGGCAGGCGGGTCAGCACATCCTTGAGATACGCGTAAGG
>DATAIA010000061.1:0-1632 GCA_036262895.1 Xanthobacteraceae bacterium | reverse complement strand
GCGACGCTGGCGCTGGCCTACGCGCAGGCGCATCCCGAGCGGCTCTCAGGCATCGTGTTGCGCGCGACCTTCCTCGGCACGCGAAAGGAGCTGAATGGCGCATTTGTCGACGCGCTGTCGCGCTTCTACCCCGATCTCAATGAGGATTTTATCAGCTTGTTGCCGCCGGAGGATCGTGACCGGCCGCTGGACGCTTACTGGCGGCGAATTCTCGATCCCGATCCAAACATACATACCGTGGCGGCGCGTGGCTGGCATGATACCGAACGGATACTCTCCGAGCACACGCCGGGTCGGGTCCGGCTCAATCTTGCGTCGTCGAAGCCGTCACGCACCCTGCCCGCCACGCCATTCATGGAAGCGCACTATTTTCAGCATGATTGTTTTCTGAAACCTGATCAGCTTCTCAACCAGGCCGGAAAGCTTGCCGGAATTCCCGGCCTGATCGTGCAAGGCCGTTATGATTTGCTCTGCCCGCCGGCTACCGCCCACGCGCTCAACGCAGTGTGGCCTGGGTCCGAAATTCGTTTCGTCGAGGGTGCCGGTCATTCGCTATACGATCCCGGCGTCAAGGATGCGGTGATAAAGGCGATCGTCGATCTCGCTTCCGGAATCACCGCCTAAGGTTCCTCCTGTGTCGCTCGCCGGCCACGATCGCAAACGCTTGACTGGGCCGAACTTCGCGACGGGAACACTGGCCGCGCCGGTCGCCATGATGTGATGGAGAATCTGTCGCAAAGCGACATTCGCGCCTCCTAAATCGGTGCGAAATGCCGCTTGGCGGCATATGCTGCAGTGCCGCATGGACGTGAAGAGCGTTAACGCCAAGCGGTCTGACAATTACCGAATGTTGATAAGCAAAATTGGCTTTTCACAACTGTGCCGATCATATTGAATGGCTGGATTCACCGAGCCCGTGATATGGAAACAAGAACGCCGTAACGAGCGTTTATAAAACAAAGGCCGCGCGCATCATCATGCCGCACGGACAAAGGTAGGAATGAAACCGACTGATATCGAGGCGCCCGATTACTTCCATAAAGTTGTCGACTGCCAATGGGCCTGTCCCGCGCATACGCCTGTTCCAGAATACATTCGCTTGATTGCTGAAGGCCGCTACAGCGACGCCTACATGATCAATTGGAGATCGAACGTGTTTCCGGGAATTCTCGGACGCACCTGCGATCGCCCCTGCGAGCCGGCATGCCGACGCGGTCGCGTCGAGGAAACGCCAGTGGCGATTTGCCGACTGAAACGCGTTGCCGCCGACTTCAAGGATGACGTCAAGCACCGCATGCCGCGGCCATCAGCGAAAAACGGCAAGCGGATCGCAATCGTCGGCGGCGGTCCGGCCTCCCTCACCGTGGCACGCGACCTTGCCCCGCTTGGCTATCACTGCACCGTCTTCGATTCCGACCCCAAGGCGGGCGGGATGATGCGCACGCAAATTCCGAAATTCAGGTTGCCGAATTCGGTGATCGATGAGGAAACCGATTACATTCTCAACCTCGGCATCGAGTTCAAGGGCGGCCATCGCATCGACAGCCTGAAGAAGCTCATGGCTGAAAACTATGATGCGATCTTCGTCGGCTCCGGCGCCCCGCGCGGCCGCGAACTCGACATACCCGGCCG
>DATAIA010000060.1:0-4327 GCA_036262895.1 Xanthobacteraceae bacterium | reverse complement strand
TCTTACGCTAAGCAAAGGATCGAAACATGCGCCTCCTGATCGTCGGCACGCTTAAAGGCCAGTTGACGCTCGCGACCAAACTCGCAATCGACAAGGGCGCGGCAGTCACCCATGCAGAAAGCATCGAACAGGCGCTCGCCGTTCTGCGCTCAGGCCGTGGCGCGGATTTGCTCATGGTCGATGTCGAGGTCGACATCCGCGATCTCGTCACCAGGCTCGATGCCGAACACATCCATGTTCCAATCGTCGCCTGCGGCACCAATACCGATGCACGCGCCGCGGTCGCCGCGATCCACGCAGGCGCGAAGGAATACATCCCTCTCCCGCCCGATCCGGAACTGATCGCAGCGGTTCTTGCGGCGGTTGCCGACGATCATCGTGAGCTGGTTTTTCGCGACGAAGCGATGCTTCAGGTCGTCAAGCTCGCACAGCAAATTGCGCCAAGCGACGCCTCGGTTCTGATTACGGGCGAGTCAGGCACCGGCAAAGAGGTGCTGGCACGCTTCGTTCACGCCAAATCCAACCGGTCAAAAGCGCCGTTTATTTCCGTGAACTGCGCGGCAATTCCGGAGAGCCTCCTGGAATCGGAATTGTTCGGGCATGAAAAAGGCGCCTTCACGGGAGCCGTGGCGCGACGCATCGGTAAATTCGAAGAAGCAAATGGCGGCACGCTGCTGCTCGACGAAATTTCGGAAATGGACGTACGTCTGCAGGCCAAACTGCTGCGCGCCATTCAGGAACGGGTCATCGACCGGGTCGGCGGCTCACGCCCGGTACCGGTCGATATCCGAATCATTGCCACCTCCAACCGCAATCTTGCGGAAGCGGTGCGCGAGGGCACGTTCCGTGAGGATCTGCTGTACCGACTGAACGTCGTAAACCTGAAAATCCGGCCGCTGCGCGAAAGGCCCGCAGACATCCTCGAACTCGCCAATCATTTCGTGCGGATCTATTCGCAAGCCAATGGCATGCCGATCCGTACACTATCGGAAGAAGCGCGACGGCAACTCACCCTCAACCGGTGGCCCGGGAACGTTCGCGAACTGGAAAACACCATTCATCGCGGCGTGCTTCTCTCGTCCGGCAACGAAATTGGACCAGAAGCGATGCTCACCCCGGACGGCACGCAGCTTGATGACTCCCACGCGCAGCCGTTTACTGTTGCGCATGCGGCTCTCGCAGCCGAACAGATCACCCGCGCACTTGTCGGCCGCACGGTCGCCGATGTCGAACGGGACCTCATTCTGGAAACCCTGAAACACTGCCTCGGCAATCGCACGCATGCTGCGAACATCCTCGGCATTTCGATTCGCACCCTGCGCAACAAGCTCAACGAATATGCAATCGACGGCGTGCCCATCCCGCCACCCGGCGGTGGCGACGTCCGTAATGTCGCCTGAACAGGCGACCGGTAACTAGAATTAACTCTTCGCTAACCATGTGCCCGGCAAAATTTGCCGGGCGCATTTTTTTTGGCCGCAGTGATTCTGCGCCGCCAGAGCGCGCGAGAGCACGATGGTAGAGGCGACCGGCAAATCCGCCGCTGAGAGCCTTCTGGAGCGCAGACATGACCGACGTAACGGCTGGAACGGGCGAGACCAGCCCCACCGGAGTAACCGGGTCACCGGGCGTTGGCGGCCTTCTCAAGGCCATTCCGTTCGGCGACATCGCCAACCTGCTCAAACGCGGCGACCTCGCCCTCGCCATCGGCGTCATGACCATTTTGGTCGTATTGATTTTGCCGCTGCCGCCGCTGCTGCTCGATCTGTTTCTTGCGGTTTCGATCATTCTCTCCGTTTTGATCCTGATGACCTCTCTGTTCATTCAGGCTCCGCTTGAGTTTTCGTCCTTTCCGACGATCCTGCTGATCGCGACGATGCTGCGTCTGGCCCTCAATCTGGCCTCCACGCGCCTCATTCTCGCCCATGGTCACGAAGGCACGAACGCTGCCGGTCACGTCATCGAGGCGTTCGGCAATTTCGTGATGAGCGGCAACTTCGTTATCGGCATTATCGTTTTTGCCATTCTGGTCATCGTCAATTTCGTCGTGATTACCAAAGGTTCCGGGCGCATTGCCGAAGTCGCGGCGCGCTTCAACCTCGACGCCATGCCCGGCAAACAAATGGCAATTGATGCCGATCTTTCTGCCGGGTTGATCAACGAGAAAGACGCAAAAGAGCGCCGCAAGCAGCTGGAAAACGAAAGCGCGTTCTTCGGCGCCATGGACGGCGCATCCAAATTCGTCCGTGGCGATGCCATTGCCGGATTGCTCGTCACTTTCATCAATGTCATCGGGGGCATGGTGATCGGCATCGTTCAACAGAGCATGGCATTTTCGGAAGCGGGCCGAACTTACACGGTGCTCACCGTCGGTGACGGGCTCGTCACGCAAGTGCCGGCCTTGATCGTGTCGACGGCGGCGGGCCTGCTGGTCTCCAAGGCAGGCGTCTCGGGCGCCGCCGATAAAGCGCTGCTCAAGCAACTCTCCGGATATCCTCAAGCGCTCGGCATGTCGGCTGCGGTGATGATCGTGATGTCGCTGCTGCCCGGCATACCGATGGTGCCGTTCCTGTTGCTTGGCAGCGGCGCCGGCATGCTTGCCTATATGGTCGAGAAGCGCGCCCGCACCGAGGCAATCACCGCTGCGGAAGTGGCCACGACAGAGGCGCAAGTACAGCCTGCCGAAGAATCGATTGCGTCTGTTCTCAAGATGGACGACCTCAAGATCGAACTGGGTTATGCGCTCTTGCCGCTGGTCAACGGTCCGGACGGCTCCGACCGCCTCACCGAACAAATCAAGGCGTTGCGCCGCTCGCTGGCTTCGGAAATGGGCTTCGTGATGCCCTCCGTCCGCATTCTCGATAACGTGCAGCTCGATGCCAACACATATATCGTCAAACTCAAGGAAGTAGACGCGGGAGCCGGACGCATCTGGCCGGGCCAGTACATGGTCATGGATCCAGCCGGTGGACAGGTCAATCTGCCCGGCGTGCACACGACCGAACCAACGTTCGGACTACCCGCAACCTGGATCGACGTGATGCTCAAGGAAGAAGCGGCGATCAAGGGTTACACCGTTGTCGATTCGGCGACCGTGATCTCGACGCATCTCACCGAAGTGCTCAAGAGCAACATGGCGGAGCTGCTTTCTTATGGCGAAGTACAGAAACTCCTGAAAGAACTGCCGAGCTATCAGGCTGAACTTGTCAAGGACATCGTACCAAGCTCGATCACTGTCTCCGGCGTCCAACGCGTCCTGCAGATTCTTCTGACCGAGCGCATTTCGATTCGCGACCTCGGCACCATTCTCGAAGGCATCGCCGATGCACTGTCCTACACCCGTAATCCCCAAACACTGGCCGAGCATGTTCGCACCCGCCTGGCACGCCAGATCTGTGCGCAAAATTCCTCGCCCGCTGGCTATCTGCCGCTGATTTCACTCTCGCCGAAATGGGAACAGGCCTTTGCGGAATCAATTATCGGGCAAGGCGACGACCGGCAGCTCGCGATGCAGCCATCGAAACTTTCGGAATTCATCACACTGATTCGCGAGCGCTTCGAAGAGGCTGCCCGGCAAGGCGAAGCCCCGGTACTTGTGACGTCGCCCGGAATCAGGCCCTTCGTTCGGGGCATCGTCGAGCGGTTCCGCACGCAGACCCCTGTACTTTCTCAATCGGAAATTCATCCGCGAGCACGATTAAAGACGGTCGGCGGAATCTAAGCAGGCCTGATTAAGGCGCGGACACAATGAAACTAGGCGGAGTCGTCTGGATGATTTTGCCGGAATAGACGATCGGACCTGTCGCCACTCCTGTCGTCGAACCGCCTTCGGGCTCGACCGTAATGGCGTAGGTTGCGCTGTTGATGATTACCGAATCATAGGCGGCAAGCTCGGAGCGAATCGTAAATTCATCATCGCCCACCACTCCGAGTGAACGGGGTGCCGCGAATCGATCGGAGATAAGCCACAGTTCGTAGCTCTTGCCTGGCTCCTTCGGCACACCCATGGCACGCGCCACCAGCACGCGCCTGTCGAGATCGAAAGTCAGAAAAAAAGCCGCCGCGAGCGTATCTTTTTGCAACACCGCCACATACTGGGCAGGTTTCTGAGAAGGAATTTCAACCGTCTTCTCGATGACCTGAATAATAGGTATCGGCCGCAAGGGTGAAGGCAGCAAATCCGGTCGGAATGAGCGCAGACCGACAAGCACGGCGGAGACGGCAGCAAGCGCCGTGGTCAAAGCTGCAATGGCCCGCCAAACCATCAGACGCCGCGTGATTGCAGACACACCGCCAGGGAGCGGCGGCTCCGCTTCGACTTTTTGAG
>DATAIA010000059.1:0-5792 GCA_036262895.1 Xanthobacteraceae bacterium | reverse complement strand
GCCGAGAGTGGTTTGCAGTGCCCATAAAAGCGGGTACAAGCTTGTGACGAATCTGTTGCTCCGGGGGCGGGGCGACGTGGTGACTGGGGATAAGGCGCGTTCCGCATGAAGCTGTGGGTCCGGGCGTTCCAGGGGCTAGCTGTAGCAAGCGTAGTCCTTGGAGGGGTGCTTTCTGGTTCGCTGGTGGCGTCGGTTGCGACTGCGACCGGCGTATTTGCGCAAGCCTCATCGATTGTTGTGCAAGGTAATCGGCGCGTCGAAGCCGATACGATCCGTTCCTATTTTCGTGTCAACGGACAAGAAAAGCTCGATGCTGCTAAAATCGACGAAGGCCTGAAGGCGCTTTATGCGACCGGGCTGTTCCAGGATGTGCGCATCAGCCAATCCGGTGGCCGCCTGGTTGTAACCGTCGTTGAAGCGCAGGTGATTAATCGCGTTGCATTTGAAGGCAACAAGCGCGTCAAAGATGATCAGCTCACCGCTGAAGTTCAGTCGAAGCCGCGGGGGTCTCTGTCCCGGCCGACTGTGCAGTCTGACGTTCAGCGTATCGTTGACATTTATCGGCATAACGGCCGCTTCGATATTCGTGTCGAGCCGAAGATCATTGAACTTCCAAACAACCGCGTTGATCTCATTTTCGAGATCACGGAAGGCAATAAGACGACCGTCCGACGCATCAATTTCGTCGGCAATCGCGCTTTTTCCGATACGCGTCTGAAAGACGTGATCAAGACCTCTCAGTCGGGCTTGCTCAGCTTCCTGAAGACCACAAACATCTTCGATGCGGATCGCGTCGAAGCTGACCGGGATTTGCTGCGTCGCTTCTATCTGTCCAAGGGATATGCGGACGTTCGCGTGGTTTCGGCGGTAACGGAATTCGATCCCTCTGAAAAAGGCTTTATCATCACCTATACGGTCGACGAAGGCGATCTCTATCGCTTCGGAGCGATCGACGTGCAATCCTCGGTACGCGATATCAACCCCGAAGCGTTGCGTGCCAAGATGAAAACGGTTGCCGGCGGCGTTTACAACGCTGAAGCAATCGAAAAGTCCACTGAGGACATGACGATCGAAATGTCCAAACGGGGATATCCGTTTGCTCAAGTTCGTCCGCGCGGTGATCGCAATTACGAAAATCATACGATCAACATTGTTTATGCGATCGAAGAAGGTTCTCGCGCCTATATCGAGCGCATCAACTTGCGCGGTAATACCAGAACACGTGACTACGTCATTCGGCGCGAGTTCGATATCGCCGAGGGCGACGCTTACAATAAGGTGCTGGTGGATCGCGCCGAGCGCCGCTTGAAAAATCTCGGTTATTTCAAGACCGTCAAAATTACGAATGAGCCCGGATCGGCGCCGGATCGGATCGCGCTTAATGTAGACGTCGAAGAGCAATCGACAGGTGAGTTCTCCGTATCGGGTGGCTACTCCACGACAGCCGGTGCGCTGGGCGAAGTCAGCGTCGGCGAGCGAAACCTGCTCGGAAAAGGACAGTACGCCAAGATATCGGTTCAATACGGTCAGTACCAAAAGGGTGCTGAGTTCAACTTCGTTGAGCCGTATTTCCTCGACTACCGTGTCGCCGCCGGATTGGATGTCTTCGCACGGCAAACGACGGCAAACTCGTTCCAATCGTTTGGCACGGAGTCCGTCGGATTTGGCACCCGCTTCGGGCTCCCTCTGCGCGAAGATCTCAGCACATACGTGCGCTACTCGATCTATAGTCAGAACGTGCAGCTTGATCCGGCACTGCTGGTTTGCCAGCCGAATGTCACGTGTGCGTCAATCGCCATCCGGGAGGCTTCACTCACCGGCGAAGTGCTCACCTCGCTCGTCGGCTATGGCCTGACCTATAACACCTTGGATAACAACAAGGCCCCGACCAATGGCTTGATTGCCGATTTCAAGCAGGACATTGCCGGTGTTGGCGGCGATGTTAATTTCATCCGAAGCACGTTCGACGCGCGCTACTATCACGAGATTTGGGGTGACATCGTCGGCTTCGTCCGTGGTCAGGCCGGCTATTTGTCACCCTGGGGTGGAAAGGAACTGCGCCTGTTGGACAACTTTTTCGGCGGCCCCAATCTGGTTCGTGGTTTTGCTCCGAACGGGTTTGGTCCGCGCGATCTGACGCCCGGTACGACAATGGATAACGTTGGTGGCACCATGTATTGGGCCGCGACGTTGGAATTCCAGTCACCGATCCCAAATCTGCCCAAGGACTTCGGCATGAAGCTCGCGTTATTTGCCGATGCCGGATCGGTTTGGGACTACCGAAGCCAGACAGTGTTCCCGCAGCTCAACAATGCGTCCATCCAGCTCGCAGATTCCAACTCGGTCCGTTCTTCAGTCGGCGCGGGTCTGATCTGGGATTCGCCGTTCGGACCACTGCGCTTCGATTACGCCGTAGCCCTTACAAAGCAGAGCTATGACGTCGTCCAGCAATTCCGCTTCGGCGGGGGGACGAAGTTCTGATCTTTGCTGGGGCGAGGGCCATTTTCAGCAGAGAATCTGTCCCAAGCCTAACTGGCAGGCATTATCGGCTTTGCATTCGAACGCACTCTCTTGATAAAAACTGCTGCATACTCGGTTCTGCCCGCGGGCGTCTTGTTGGAGTGAATGCGCGCGGGCCAGTGGCAGTGGCATCATGAGTGAACCCATATTCTTCAAACGGCAAAAACACTTAACCGTTGGCGAAATTGCTGCGCTCACACAGGCGGAGCCACGGCCGGGGACACCGCTTGATCGCGCTGTCGTGAATGTTGCATCCCTTGAAACAGCCGGGCCGACGGATCTCGCATTTCTCGACAACTCTCAGTATGCGGATCATCTGGCGTCAACGCGTGCCGGGGCCTGTCTGATTTCCCCGCGGTTCGCCGAACGTGCCTCCCCAGATGTAGCTGTTTTGGTTGCTGCAGAGCCGTATCGAGCTTTCGTGACCATTGCCCGAGAGCTTTTTCCCGACTCTCTGCGTCCCCTTGCATCATCTGAATCTGGTGCGGTTTCTCCCAAAGCTTTAGTCGATCCATCTTCGCGCCTGGAAAACGGGGTTACGGTAGAACCGGGGGCGGTCATCGGGCCGCGCGTCGAAATCGGGGCGGGGACCCATATCGGTGCGACCGCTGTCATAGCGTCGGATGTGCGGATCGGGCGCGATTGCTCAATAGGGGCCGCAGTCACAATCGCTCATACGTTGATTGGTGATCAGGTCATCATCCATCCGGGCTGTCGCATCGGCCAAGATGGATTCGGTTATGTCATGGGCGCCCGCGGGCACCTGAAAGTTCCTCAAATCGGGCGCGTGATTATTCAGGATCGAGTGGAAATTGGCGCGGGATCGACCGTTGATCGAGGCGCGATCAGGGACACAGTGATCGGGGAAGGCACCAAAATCGACAACCTCGTTCAGGTCGGTCACAATGTGGTCATTGGGCGACATTGCGTTATCGTCGCCCAAACGGGGATTTCGGGGAGCGTCACCTTGGAAGATTTTGTCGTGTTAGGCGCACGCGCTGGAGTCAACAATCATCTGACGATTGGGGAGGGAGCCCAGATCGCGGGGACAAGCATCGTTCACGGCGATGTGCCTCCCGGCGCGCGATGGGGCGGAATGCCGGCGAAACCCGTCAAACAATGGTTTCGTGAGATCATGACGCTTGAACGTTTGGCCCGGCCAAGCGACCCCGACGGTAAGCGTCAAAGCGATCGGTAGGGGGAAGCAGATGACTGACACCAAAGCGGTTGTCCAAGCCGCCGATATAAACAAAATTCTCGAGGTCCTGCCGCATCGCTATCCTTTTCTGCTGGTCGATCGCGTCATCGAAATCCGCGGAGATGAAAGCGGAATAGGCATCAAGAACGTCACCGCGAACGAACCACACTTTCAAGGGCATTTCCCTGAAAATCCGATTTTCCCGGGTGTCCTGATGATTGAAGGGATGGCGCAAACAGCCGGCGTCATGTGTGTGCTTTCTCGCGAGGTGCATAGCAGGCCCAAGCAGGTTCTGTTTCTCACAGTCGATAAAGCAAAATTTCGCAAACAGGTCGTGCCTGGAGATACGATTGAATACCACATGACCAAAATCAACTACCGCAGGAATATGTGGTGGTTCCGCGGTGAAGCCAAAGTTGCCGGTCAGATCGTCGCCGAAGCCGAACTCGGCGCGATGATCGCCGACAAGTAACGTGTCAATCCAAGTCGCCGGAAATTATGTCTGTTATTGACCCATCCGCTCGAATTGCAGACGGCGCCATCATTGGCGCCGGTGCTTCAATTGGTCCTTATTGCATTGTTGGCCCCGATGTTGTGCTGGGCGAGGGCTGCCGGCTTGTCGCCCACGTGCACCTGACCGGTCACACAACAATTGGGCCACGCACAGTCATTCATCCATTCGCCTCACTCGGCTCACCACCTCAGTCGACGAGATATCGTGGTGGACCAACCAGGCTTGTGGTCGGCGCCGATTGCGATATCCGTGAGAATGTCACGATCAATACCGGTACCGAGGACGACCGCGGCATCACCACCGTGGGAGACCGTTGTTTTCTGATGGTTGGCTCGCATGTCGGACACGATTGCACCGTCGGTAACAACGTCACGTTTGCTAACAATGCGGTTCTGGGCGGACATGTGGTTGTTGGCGACAATGTTGTTTTTGGTGGAAATGCTGCGGTTCGCCAATTCGTGCGGATCGGTGAGGGCGCCATGATTGTCGGTCTGAGTGGCGTTCGCGCTGACGTTATTCCGTACGCATGCGCATCCGGCCCGTTGGCTGATCTGGTTGGCCTCAACATTGTCGGTTTGAAGCGACGGGGCGTAAGCCGTCCTGCTATTCATCAACTGCGCCGAGCCTACCAATCATTGTTCTTTGGAGCTGGCTCCTTCCGCGAACGTGTCGAGAACGTAGCTCAGGAATTTGCGCAGGATCCAACCGTACAGCGTGTAATTGATTTCATCCGATCCGGTTCGCGCCCGCTGACAATGGCGATCCATCGCAACGCCGCTGAACCGGCTGCCGAACCTTCGTCATGAGCGCGCAAGTGTCGACGGGCGTTTCTGTCGGCAAGGGGCCATTAGCAATTATTTGCGGCGGCGGAACGCTACCTTTTGCGGTTGCAGAATCGGTGCGGCGTTCGGGACGTCCCGTCGTGCTCTTTCCCATAAAAGGATGGGTCGACGCGGGCGCAGTGGCGTCTTATCCGCACCATTGGCTGGCGCTGGGTCAGTTGGGCCGATTTTGCCGGCTGGCAAGTCGCGAAGGTTGCCCCGACGTCGTAATGATTGGCGCGCTTGTGAGGCCCGCGCTCCATCAGCTTCGTTTGGATTGGGGCGCCATCATGAGCTTGCCTCATGTCTTCCGCATGTATCGCGGAGGCGACGACCATCTGTTGTCTGTTTTGGGGGGACTTCTGGAGCAGAAAGGTTTTCACCTCTACGGCGCCCATGAGCTTGCGCCTGAGATTCTGGTTCCCGAGGGATCAATGGGACGGTGTAATCCCAATGGGCGCGATCGATCAGATATCGCGCGCGGGCTTGCTGTTCTTGAGGCAACAGGTCCCTTCGATGTTGGACAAGCAGTCGTTGTCGCCGATAATCATGTGCTCGCGCTTGAAGCGGCGGAAGGAACCGACAATATGCTTGATCGCATCGCCGAACTTCGGCGACGTGGACGAATTCCGACGCCCACCGGTCGTGGTGTTTTGATCAAAGCACCGAAAGTTGGTCAGGATCGTCGCTTTGACCTTCCCTCCATCGGGCCGCAGACCATTGCAGGCAGTATTCGCGC
>DATAIA010000058.1:0-8983 GCA_036262895.1 Xanthobacteraceae bacterium | reverse complement strand
GTTCGATCTAAGAACCAAACGCATGATCATGGAAGAATTAGCGCTCTACTCACAAACTCCAATCTCCAGATTGAGTCGTTGGGACCTACCTGTTTCAGGACCGATGATTTGTAATGACACCAGCGGCTTGCCATTCTCCACTTCCGAGTTTCGCCGGAAATGGAGAAAGGTTGCTGACCGCGCTGGAGTTCCTAAAAACGTCGCGAACAAAGATAGCAACAAGCTTGTTTCTCCAAAGCAACAGTGATGCGCAGGCTTACCGCTCTTCGTCAGGATGCACCCATTTGTACGGCATTATCTCCCGCTGCTCAGTCAACTTGATCATTCGCACTGGCGGCTTGTAACGCCGCGTGCCGCACGACCTGCAACGGAACGACGACTCCAACTTCCATATCGGCGCATCGCGCGGTCGGCGGATGGCTTCTAGTGGCAAGCTTGCGCGGGTCTTGCACCGACAGCATTCTAGCGACGCGAACATAATTGGCGCCATGTTGGCGATAAGAAAGGCTGTCATCTGTGGTCCCCGTCACCGCACCGGCGATCAGCGCTTTTCGATCGCCTCGACCAGATGTTCGACCTCGGCCTCGAGCGCGTGCACCTGTGATGCGTGCGGATCCGGAATGAGGCCCCGCATCACCGCGATG
The DNA here is from genome assembly GCA_036262895.1 of Xanthobacteraceae bacterium. Lineage (GTDB taxonomy): Bacteria > Pseudomonadota > Alphaproteobacteria > Rhizobiales > Xanthobacteraceae > AP-16. The sequence continues at coordinate 8,339 of DATAIA010000058.1, read as the reverse complement.
CGCTTGATTAATTCGGAGATGCCTTGAACCAGCAAGAACGCGAATCCAACGATAATCAGCGATTTAGCCGGCCATTGCGGAAGGCCGCCGGCGTTGCCTGATTGTTCGTTAACCTCGAACGACCGCATAAAGAAAGGCCCGCCGGTTATGATCATGACAATGCACAGCGGAATTAAAAAGATTGCGTGTCCAACGATGTCGATAACGCTGCGTGTGGTTTTTGACAGCACATTGCTGACGATGTCGATCCGGATGTGTTCGTTGTCGAGCAATGTCCACGGCGAGCAAAGCAGAAAGACGATGCTGAAAAGGACCCATTGCGGCTCAAGCCATGAGTTGGATGAAATGTCGAACGTTTTGCGCAAAATGGCGTTGACGGCCGATATCACCACGGCCAAGAGGATCAGCCATGCCAAACGCTTGCCCGTCCACTTCGTGAACGCGTCAATTCCACGGCTCAACTTCAAGAGCGCTTGCAACGGCAACCCTCCCAATTCGCATCTGCAGTCTTGACGGCACCCTGAGGGTGCCGCGGCTTGTCCAGCCGGGCTAGCATGACGCCATTGCACCAAACCAGCGGGGGCAGCCGTCGTCAATTGAAGTTTGTTGATATTGGACGAGAATTAGCTCTGTGGATCGGGTATCCACCTCGGGCACCGCAGGCGCCGCTGCTGTGAAGAGCCGCAACATTTCAAACCGATCAAATTGGCAGGGAAAAATTTTCGAAGAGCGGGAATTTTGTTGTAGGAACAGGGAATTCAAGCAAGTGCGCAGCCTGCTACTCTCGTTCTGGACTTTTCCAGCGCCAAAGTTGTTGTGCCCATGGACCAGTGAGACCGTCCATAATGGCTCGAATTTGCGAATTGAGGGCGTCACTTTTCGAACCCGGCTTGTCAGGCATGCGTAACTAAAGTCGGCTGACCTGTCGATTGTCGCAGGGGCCCTGACCGCGTATAAGCAGGCTCGGGTGTTCGCTGCAAAGCAGCGACAGGTCAAGCGATGGTCGGGCCGCCACGCTCTATGCGTGTGCCCGAATGACCGACGGACCGACCCTAAAGATTCCCGTCGCCACCTTAAACGCCTTGTCTAGATCACCCGTGTCGTTGGCGTATCCAGCGCGCGCGAGGCGGTGTGTTATTGCCTCGACCATTTGAAGGCTTTGTCCGATGCCATTCCGCCCATGCTTCCTTCGTATCCTACGCTATCGAGGTCCTCCCCGCTGGGTCACGCAAGTGATGATTGTGGAAACGGACCTTCATCTCAACGCGCAGCATCCATCGTACGATTCACAGGCTGTGAATCGCTTGATTTCGGCTGCAAAGGACTACGCAGGCGCCAACATGCAGGGACTGCTGTCCTTCATCCGACTGGTGTCCACTCGCAACGGAGAAATATGATGAGCGGCGACTTTCCACTTCGCGGCACACAGGTCAGGATTAAGCCTTGATTATCGCGCTCGTCCTCATTTTCCTTGTTGCTTACGCAGCGATTGCGCTGGAACACCCCATCAGGATCAACAAGTCTGCATCGGCGCTAGTCGGGGCTGGCTTGCTATGGACAGTCTACGCACTGTTCGGTGGTGACCATGGGCAGATTGGCAACCAGTTGAACGAGTCGGTTGCTTCCACAGCCCAGATTGTTTTCTTCTTGATCGGCGCCATGACGATTGTTGAGGTCATTGATGCCCACAACGGTTTTGAGGTCATCACCTCGCTGATCCGTACCAGGAAGCAAGTCACCCTGATGTGGATCGTGTGTTTCGTAACGTTCTTTCTCAGCGCCGTCCTCGACAATCTCACGACCACCATCGTCATGATATCCCTGATGAAGAAGATTTCCGACAACCAGGAAGATCGCCTATTTTTCGCGTCCATGATTGTGGTTGCCGCCAATGCAGGCGGCGCCTGGTCGGCGATCGGCGACGTGACTACGACTATGCTCTGGATCGGCGGGCAGATCACGCCCCTCGCCATCATCGACGGCGTCCTGCCAGCTTCGCTTGTCAACCTGCTGGTGCCTTTGCTGATCGTAAGCTACCTGCTCAAGGGCAAGCGCATGACGCCACCCGCCAAGCCGGATGGCACGGAGGTGCTGGCCAGCCCCTTCGAGCGCAACCTGATCTTCTTCCTCGGGCTCGCGCTGTTAATTGCGGTGCCAGCATTCAAGACGGTGACGCACCTTCCGCCTTTCATGGGCATCCTGTTTGCGCTGGGCATTCTGTGGCTAGTCGGCGAGTTGATCCACCGCGACAAGGAAGGCCGGGAAAAGCGAGAACTGCTGCCGCCGCATGCGCTCACGCGGATCGACATGAGCTCGATCGTGTTTTTCGTCGGCATCCTATTGGCGGTTGCCACCCTCGAACATAACCATGTCCTGACGATGCTGGCCGGCTGGCTTGACCGAGTTGTCGGGCGCCAGGAACTGATTGTGATCGCACTCGGACTGCTCAGCGCTATTGTCGATAACGTACCATTGGTGGCTGCCAGCATGGGCATGTATAGCCTGGCGCAGTACCCGACAAACAGCTTCCTATGGGAGTTTATTGCCTACTGCGCTGGCACCGGCGGCTCCATTTTGATCATCGGTTCGGCTGCAGGTGTGGCGGCCATGGGTCTCGAAAAAATAAACTTCATCTGGTACGTCAGGCGGATCAGCGGCCTGGCATTGCTGGGTTACCTTGCAGGCGCGGCAGTCTACATCGTGCAATACAGGATGTTTCACTGATGAGAGAAGACTTGAAAAAGCCCGCCCGGCCCTTCGATTGATGGCGGAAGCGATCATCGTTTTGGCGGACGTTTTTCTCCGAATAACTAACTGAGCTTATGCCGTAGGCCCTCCGCTTTGGGTCATTCAACGACGTCGCGCTTCGCTTACGACAGGTCTGCTCATCTCCCAGCAACGGACATTTGAACACAAAGTTTGCCAAATACATTTAGTCGAACCATTGCCGCGCATGGTGCACCGCATCAGGCCGAAAAAAAGGCGCAGATTTCACTGCTTGCCCTATGTCACAGTGGCGGTCCAACCCGTCTCCGCCAATCGTCTCCTCAAAAACGGGAATTTCTCCGGTTTGGGCTGGAGACTTTCGGCAACTTCTCGCCAAGGTTGCCCATTCCCGGAGACCAGAGACTTTGGACAATCGCACGAAAATCCTATAAAATGCGGTACTTTCAACCAATACGGCTCCACCCTCTATGGTTGAGCGACTGGCTGGCTGGGGCGGGAGGTATCGAACTTGCGAATTCCAGTTCTGGGATTTGTCATCTCGGTTGAGGGAAACGGATTCGAAAGGAATGGCTCGCCCCCTTTTGGCGTCCGGCAATCGAGAGTTGGACTTCGTGGAATTAGTACGAAGGTTGCGGAGAAAAATGCATTCTCCGACCCCGATCGAAAGCAACTGAAGCCGCTCTCAAGGTTCTCCCGAAAAAAAATATCGGCAAAATCCGCAGGATTTTGCCTCCCTGAGCCGCCCGGGAAGTACGACGCCCCAAGTTTAGCTGGCGGAGCGAGAGGGATTTGAACGACAGATAACGATCAGTTGAGGGTATGGGGCTGGATGCCCTGAGGTGGCTCGAAGGACCGCTTATTATCACCCGATCATATTCCGCCAACTGAGCCTGCAGTTCAGCAGTGAACAATCCGGCGAACGGCGTGCCGGGACTAGCTCCGCCGCGGCGAAATGCTCACAGCTGGAGCAACACAAACGTTGAGCCAGTTCGTGAAGCACATGGCGAGACTTCCTTTGATGATTGGCGCCCAGGATTGACATGGGACGTCAAAGCCCCACACCGAGCGCCGCGGCTTTTGTTGACACAGTGTTGACACGCCGTCTGCTCAGAAGTTTCCAATCAAAAGAAAAGCCGCCAAGTCTTTGACTTAGCGGCTCTTTCTGGTTGCGGGGATAGGATTTGAACCTATGACCTTCAGGTTATGAGCCTGACGAGCCGCTGATCTTGTACTTTTGTTAGTATCGAACAGAAAAGACGTTGATATTCTTCTTGGTTACGCAAACACAAAAGAAGGTTGCGGGTCGACCTCCCAAAAGACGATTCCAGTTCGTCCTATTTGTACGCCGCAGCTACCCTGCAGCCATACTATGCTCCAGATTTTCTTTCTTGCTGGAGAAGACTTCGATCTTATTGCCTCAGGCCGATCGGTGGTTTGGGGCGGAGGCATGGGCGATAAGCACGAAAAGACTCGGATCGAGGGATTAGGGTCGCCAGGCAGTCGGAACATGCCACGTGCCACGAAGCGCCATCGCAAGAACCGTGGCATGCCGCCGCCCGCGTCGTTCGATATCGATACGCTGCCGGGCAGCTCTAATTTGACGGCATTAGAGGCGGCCGCGGTCATCCGGCGCACGCCCGGAGCGCTAGAGCAGTGGCGGCGAGATCCGAACCACCCGCTGAAATGGCGTTACGTCGATGGCCGCCCCCTCTATCGTGTCGATGCAGTGCGCGACTACCTGGTTGGATGCGATGAGGCCCCTAAGCACCCTCAGCCGCATAATGCTCGCGGAGACGGCCGAGCAGCTCGGCCTTGATGGGGTCAAGCGGATTCGTCCGCTGCAGGCGCACGACCTTGCCGATCCGTTTCGCTCCGACCAACTCCGCGATGTAGTCATGAGCCGCTTCGAACGCCATCTTGCGGATGATCCACTGTTCGTCGTGGTTGTAGACCTGATCGATTCCGCGCGGCTTTTGGCCCACACACAACCGCTGGATTTCGTTGTCGTAACCGCAGCGTGACATGATGGTTCGCAAGCTTCGCCTTAAGTCATGCATGGTGAACTTGGCGACATCCGCTTCCTTGATCAGACGGTTGACCATCTTGGTGAAGCCCGACATCTGGCCGCCGGTCTTCGGTGACGGGAAGACATAGTCCGACGTCGCGCGCTGGAAATGTTTCGCTGCCGCGAGCACCTCATCAACGAGGTGAGTGCGAGGCACATCGTGGTGCAGGCCCATCTTGGTCCACCCCGCATCGAATGTGATGCGGTCATCCATGACGTGCTTTCGCCACTCGATCATGGTTGGCTCGCTGCGGCGCGGGCCACCGAGTAGGCACATGCGTGCTAATTGCCCAAAAGCCCCGAGCTTGCCGGATGCGTACCAGACCTTGATGATCTCCTCATCGATCAGCGCGCGACCCTTCGTTCGGCGCCCGACCCTCTGGGCACGGGTTTCCTTGGGCGCGCGATAGCCGGCGAGCACGTTGTGCTCGACGTATCCTTCACCGACACACCATTCGAGGAGTGTGTGCGTGTGCTTGCGCAAGTCCTTGGCCGCGCCGCGCTTACCAGTCTTGGCGATCTTGTCCACCGCCGCCATGATTTGCCGTCGCGTCAGCTCGCCGATGGCGAGATCAAAATGATCCTTGAGACCACGCCGCAGCGCGGACATTGCCGGTTTCCAATTGACGACCTGTCGTCTAGTCAGAGACGCTTCGTATGGTCCATCTTCAATGATCAGGGTCGCCAGCGTGGTGCACTGCCTCTCTGCCAGCTGTAGCCGCTTTGCCTCGCGTTTGGCGTCGTTCGGATCGACCCCAATGACCACCTCGCCGGCGGCGACAGTAGCAGCCTTGCGCGCGGCCTTCTCATTGAACTTGGGCCATGCGCCCAGCGTCTTGCGTTGGGTGCCTCTCGTCCCAGGCTTGGTGAACAGAAAGACCCAGGACCGCCCACCAGTCGCGCGCATCCTGATGGCAAGCCCCGGCTGCTCGGTGTCGTGCAGATAGTGCTGCGACTTGCCCAGCGGCAGCGTGGCTGCACGTATCGCCGCGTCAGTGAGCCTCAGGTAGTTCGTCGTCACTTCGGCTCTGAGATCCTTCTCGCTGTTTTCCATTGCTTGTGCCCTTACTCCTTGTGCCCCGGGACATGTCGAAGGAGATCCAAAACGGATCACAAACCGTTCCCTCCACGTTCCCAGCTCTGTTGTGCCCCACGGGAAAATTCACGAAGGGCACGGCAGGGGCATACAAAATGTAGCAAAGCCGGCTATGGCCCCGTATGGGCCAACCTGGCACAAATCCCTGCGCTGCAAGGACTTTTGCAACAAAATTATGGCTTGATTAGGTTAGCTAAGGCCTACGGATTGTGGTTCACACGGGAGAGGTCCAAGGTTCGATCCCTTGTGCGTCCACCATTTCCATCGAAATCAATCCTGCACCTTTCCGGCGCGCAAGATCCGTCTCGCAGGATCGGCGGCTGGCTCATCGAGAGTCGTCCTGGCCGCCTGATCGCTGTTTAGCCTGCTCTGCTTCAGCCGCCGCCTCGTTGTCGTTGGTCGGATGTTGCCTGAAGGGATCGGCCAGCTCGTCATGACCGCTTCGGCTGCTGAAGAACATCAGCGCCATCAGACCACAGCCGATGAGCAGCGAAAAGAACGTGCCGAGGCCGAGCGCGATCCAGCCATGCTTGTCCATCGGCGCGTCGCTGCTGGCGTTCCAAACGTAGATGGCCCAGACCGTCGCGAGCAAGAGAATCCCGGAGAGCGTCGCCAGCAAGATGACCTGGCCGGCACTGAGGCGTTTCATAGAGCCCTCCTTCAGATTCTTCCGTCACCGATTGGAAACATACCACGTTCCCGCAGCGCCGTCCGCGCATGCGCGGTGCATCGTCGATGCCGAACGTGTTCGTCAGCATGGCGGGCAAAATCGAACGACCAACCTATGTGCCGAGCCAGACCTACGCCTCCGGCGTCTACAGCAACGGGCCGGTGTGGGCGACGGACGCCGCCGCCAAGCTCGGCGTGCCGCTCGCACCTTCGCTGGCGCCCGGTGGCGGAACCAATTATGCCTTCGGCGGCGCGACCACGGGCCCGGCCGGCAACGGCTTTCCGTTCAGCCTGCTGACGCAGGCCAACCAGTATCTGGCGACCAACACCGTCTCCGCCAATGCGCTCTACGTGATCGCCGGCGGCGGCAATGATGCCCGGGCGGCGCTTGGCGCCATCGCCGCGTGCCCGGCTTGCGCGGGACCGACGGTGGTGCAGACGGCAGCGCAATATGCCGCCAATGTCGGCTCGATCGTCGACGCGCTTCAGGCCCGCGGCGCGCAGCACATCATCGTCTGGAACACACCCAATCTTGGACTGGCACCGGCCGTCACCGCCGCAGGCGCGACCGACCTGGGGACGCTGCTCGCGGCCAGCATGAACGCCGCGCTTGCTGCGCGGTTGTTTGGAGAGCCGGGGGTCGCGACCTTTGACATTTTCAAGTTGGGCACCGCAATCGCTCTCAATCCGGGCGCCTATGGATTCACCAATGTAACCGATGCCTGCGGCGCAATCGCCGGCGCCGACTGCAGCACCTACGCCTATTGGGATGGCATTCATCCGACAGCGGCGGCGCACGAAATAATCGCAGACGCCTTTGTGTTGGCGGCGGTTCCCGAGCCCTCCACCTGGGTCATGATGTTCGTAGGCTTTGCCTGCGTCGGCTTCGTGACCTACCGCCGTCGTCAGCAGCCGCCGGCCACGCTCAGCGCGGCCTGACCAATCACTGGCGCGATCAAATTTGCAAGAGACCGCCTTCGGGCGGTCTTTTTTTGTCGGGACGGAACTAGATTCCCAGCAGCCAGATCGCCACGATCGTGCCGAGCGTTACGAGTCCGCTGATGGTCCATCCGGTTGCGTAGGAGATTTCGTCTTCGCCGGCGCCGCGCATCGCGTCGGGGCCGGTGCTTGCTGACCGCCACTGCATGGCCTTGCTCCAAAAGCCTGCCCGCAGGGCTAACGTCGTCCGGGTTTCCCGGTTCCGTTCTATCTCGGCGGCCCGTCAGCAGAGGCCGCCGCCGCCGTCACGCAAAGGCAAGCCGGCGCATATCAGCCGGCGCGGTTTCGTTCTCGTCGGCGACGATGATGGTGACTTTCCATCCCTCGCTGGCCCAGACCCTCGCCTTGGCAACCGCCATCAGCATGCTGCTGCGATCCATCCTGACGGTCTCGTTACTGCGCTCCGCCACGATTCTGTACGCCATGCCACATCCCCTACGCACGTAGAACTATCGGGGAACGATGTTCGGCTACCGCTTTGGCGGCATTGGGCCGACAATTTGTTCAATCGGGGGCACGGTTTTACGGCCGTGGGGACGATTCGAGTCCTATTTGCCGGCTTTTCGCACTGCAAGCGCCGGTTGGGTCACGCCGTCGAGGCCGGTCAGGATCAGGACGGTGAGCAATGCGTTCTGCGGGCCGTACCAGGCGTTGACCGGCTTGTACCACTCGTTGCGCGAATGCCAGTTGCCGCCCTCTCCGCCGCCGCCGATGGTGACCGCGGGAATACCAAGCGACATCGCGATGTTGGAATCCGTGGAGGAGCCGGCAAAGGTCGGCCGC
>DATAIA010000057.1:0-3310 GCA_036262895.1 Xanthobacteraceae bacterium | reverse complement strand
TTCTGGGTGTTACAGATCCATTTAACGATGAGCCTGTTCGCGCTCTTGCCTATCTGACAGATCGAAGTGTTCCGATCCGCATCTTTACTCCGGCAGATTTCGAACGGGCTTTTGAAGTACTTTATATCAGCTCCACAGTCGAACCATCTGGCTTAGCGGTTCGCGACAGTGCGGAAGCGAGCGAAATGGATGTGCAGCGCTTGCGCGATCTCGCAAGCGAGGCCCCCACCATCCGGCTCGTCAATCAGATCATCACCCAGGCAGTAGAAGATAACTCCTCCGACATTCACATCGAGCCGAACATCAATGCCACGTTGGTGCGCTACCGTATCGACGGCATGCTCCGCACCGCGCATACGCTCGATCCTGGTTCGCGCGCCGCGATAACGTCGCGCATCAAAATCATGGCGAAGCTCGATATCGCCGAGCGTCGGCTGCCGCAGGACGGACGCATCAAAATTGCGGTTCGTGGCGTCGATATCGACTTTCGAGTCTCCACGATCCCTACCGCTTTCGGTGAAAGCGTAGTGATGCGTATTCTCGACCGCTCCCGCGTCGAACTCGATTTTGTCAAACTCGGCTTCAGCGACGCTCATGTGCGCCTGCTGGAAGATCTGTTGAGCCAGCCGAACGGCATCGTGCTCGTGACAGGACCGACCGGCAGCGGCAAGACCACGACACTTTATACTGCTCTCAAAGGCCTCAACAGCAGCGACCGCAAAATCTTTACGGTCGAGGACCCCATCGAATATCAGCTTGCCGGTATCAACCAGGTGCAAGTGCAACCGGCTATTGGCCTCTCCTTCCCGTCCTCATTGCGCTCCATCCTGCGCCAGGACCCCGATATCATCATGATCGGTGAAATCCGTGATCTTGAAACCGCGCGCATCGCCATTCAATCTTCACTCACCGGCCATCTTGTGCTCTCGACGCTTCACACCAATAGCGCGGCGGCTACCATTACACGGCTGATCGACATGGGCGTTGAGAATTATCTGCTGGCATCGACCGTCAAGGGCGTGCTCGCGCAGCGTCTGGTGCGGCGGCTCTGCCCTCATTGTTCGTGCCCGCATGAGGGTGCCGATCACTGGGCAGCCGAATTCCGGCGTGAAGTGAAAATCGTGGAAGCGCTCGGCAAGCCGGACATCCGACAAGCCCGAGGCTGCGTTGAATGTGGCCACACCGGTTTTTCCGGACGCTCAACCATTGCCGAGCTGCTGCCGATTGATACCGAAATTCAGAGTCTGGTGCTTGCAACCGCGGCCGATGCGCAAATCAATACGGTGGCACGAGATCACGGCATGATCACCATGTACGAAAGCGGCATCGCGAAAGTTTGGCGCGGGCAGACCACCCTTGAAGAAGTGTTACGCGCGACGCGCATGGGATAAATACCGGCTCCTGGACTTAAGAAATGACATCGACATTCTTCAGTTTTTCGCTGTCGCACCAGACGGCAGCTTTATTTGAAGGGGCCGATCGCCTGCGGTCCTGGTGGTTACAGGAATTCTTTGCACTGTTTCCGGAAAAGGCGGCGGAATGGCTTGCCGGGCAGCAACGGTCCCTCGTTATTGAGTCGAATGCCGATGCCGTCACATTCATTTTGCTTGGTGATCGCAGAAAGATCCTCGACTCTCAGCATCTGAATCATACGGAGTTTGCCGCATCAGCGATCGATGATTTTCTTGGCAAGAATGAGCTTCGCCGTCAGGACGTCAGCATCGGCTTGCGGCTCCCACCGGCGCGCTTTTTCCATCGCACATTGGTTCTTCCGATTGAAGTATCAGCCCATTTGCACGAGACCGCCATTCAGGATCTGGTTCGGAAAACACCATTTCGATTGCCCGACATTTTCCACGGCTACACCACAAGCCGGACCGCCACGCCTGGAAAAATTACCGTTTGGCAGTGGGTCGTTCGACGCGATTTCATTGCCGGTGCATTGAGCAAGCTTTCACTGTCAACTGCGGACGTTTCATTCGTCGACGCTGGACAAAGCGCCGACGAGAATTCGCCATCCCCCTTTGTCAGCCTGAATGCCAAAGGAAATGGCAAACGATCGTGGGCCCAAAGGGTGCTCTTAACGCTCACATTAAGCGCGCTGCTGTTGGCCCTGGTTGCGGCCGGCCTCACCTATTGGCGTCAGCAAACGGTCCTTGATGAGCTTGAGGTTCAGGTGGCAACCGCCAAAGCGCAGGCTCAGAAAGTGCGGGTGCAGATTGATGATGTGGAACAACGCCAAGCCGTGTTCAGTCGTCTGCGTGCGAAGAAAAGAAACGCGCCGGGATTACTGGATGTGTGGGAAGAGGCAACACGCGTTCTCCCCTCGCACTCCTGGCTCACTGATTTGCAAATTTTGGAAGCGACCGATCGACAACCGCAACAGATCACCATGACCGGGCTTTCCGCTGCGGCTGCGAGCCTTGTTGGATTGATCGATCAGTCACCGCTTTTCACGGATACAACGCTGACTGCTCCGATCGCCGTCGATCAGGCGGAAGGCCGTGAGCGTTTTTCATTGCAGGCCAAAATTAAGGCGCAACGCCCGCCCGAGGTGGCGCAAAAATGATCGATTGGGCCCGCTATTCTCACCTGCGCAGCGCTCTTTTTCTGGGCTTTAATGGTCTCGTGCTTGCACTTGGCCTCGCCCTGTGCGTGCCAATCAACGCGTTCTTTGCCGATCGCGATGCGGAAATTGCCCAGCAGCGTGCATTGCTTGCGCGCTTCACCGCGATTGCAGCCCAGGAACAAACTGTGCGGACGGTCGCCCGCGAAACCGACGCTCAGCTTGATCTCGGCGAATTTCTTAAGGGCGCAAACGAAAACGCGATCAGCGCCGAACTTCAGACACGCTTGAAGGGGATGACGGAATCGACCGGCGCGAAGCTCCGTTCGATTCAAGCCCTGCCCGCACAAACCATGGACAAGATCAAATATATCGGCTCTCGGATGGTGTTTTCCGGATCGTTGCAATCCGTTCAACGCGCAATCCACGCCATCGAGAGCAGCAAGCCTTATCTCTTTGTTTCCAGCGCAGCCATCAAGCCAGCGCAAGGCGTCAGTCGCCCCGGCGTCGCGGAAGAACCTTCACTTGAAGTGAGGCTTGATGTGTTCGGCGTACTTTCGGCGGGGACTAAGTCGTGATCGGCCGAATGATCCCTCTTTCTATTGCCGGGATCGTAGTGCTTGCTGGTGTCAACGCATGGTTATTGTCGGTCGCGCTCGACGGCAATGTAGGTGGCAATCCCACAACTGCTTCGGAACGGGCTTCAACACTTTCCGCAGCTATCGATGGCGTGCCCGGCGCAAA
>DATAIA010000056.1:0-6941 GCA_036262895.1 Xanthobacteraceae bacterium | reverse complement strand
CGCCTTGGCGGGGATGAGCGCAGGGTTATGGCTTCACCCCTTCAGTCGCGGCAGCAACTTCAACGCATTGTCGCGTTCGATGAGCTGCAGATCCGCGGTACTTAATCCAAAGCTCTCCAATCCTTTGAGGTGCTCTTCGCTTGTGCGGAACGGGAAATCCGTGCCGAACAGCACCTGGCTGACCGGGAACAGTTTGGTGAGCGAAGATAAGGCGCCGGGGTGCGATGCTTGTGCGGTGTCGTAATAGAAACGACTGAGTTCATGCATGACGCCGTCCGGAACATGCGGCGCAACGGCCTTGTTGAGCTTCGGGAGTTCAGTGAAGCGCTCAATGAGGTAGGGCATCGTGCCGCCCGCGTGCGAGAAAATAAATCGGATATCCCGCGTGCGCGCCGCCGTGCCGCTGAACACCAGGCTTGCGATTGTGCGTGTGGTGTCGGTTGCAAATTCAATTGTTTGTACGGGAACATCGGCCACGAGGTTACGGCAGCAAGTGCCAGCCGTTGGGTGCGTAAACACGACAGCCTTGCGGCGATTGAGCTCCTCCAAGATCGGAGCAAAGAGGGGATCGCCGAGATATTTGTTACCGTAGCTCGTCAAAATGCCGACGCCGTCGACCTTGAGCACATCGAAGGCGTAGGCGATCTCGGCCAAGCTTCCTTCGGTGTCGAGCATTGGCAAATTGGCAAATACGCCGAACCGCCCCGGATGATCCTTTGCAAGCTGAACTGCGTATTCGTTGCATTCACGTGCAAGCTGGCGAGTGCGCGCTTGATCGCCGAGCCATTCGCTGGAAACAGCCGGCGTCGTAAATGAAAGCATGGCTGTGGCCACGCCTGCCTTGTCCATGTCGCCAATGGATTTGGAAACGGACCAGTTGAATGTCGGCGGCGATCCCAGCTTGTGAGTACGCAGCTCAGACAGCAATGAGGGTGCGGAAAGGTGGTGATGGACGTCGATGATTTTCTTGGGTGTGGCTGCTGTCGTTGCAGGTGCCTGGGCAAGGGCCGCTGATGGACTGGCTAGCGCGCTCAGCCCGGCAGCCATACCGCTAACCATCAATTCGCGCCGGCTCAGGCCTGCCGCCTTGAACTGGGGCGTTTCGCAGCAGCCGCATTGCTGGAAAAAGCGCCGCCTATTTGAAGCACCTGTCATGAACGTTCCTCCAGTCGTTTCTTGATGGGCTTATATGAGCGGCTACTCCTCGTGCCCCGGAATGGAAGCTATGCGCCTCCGAGGACTTGACCCGGCGGCCACTGTGGGGCGGATTGCCGATATCCATAAAGAGTAAACCTCAGCCCGGTAGGACTTAAGCTTGGCGTGCTGGAGCCGTCTGGGTCAAGCGCATTCCAGGATGTCCGGAAACCCGGTATTCTGCCGCAAATATCAAGTAGGAAGTGGGGATATTAAGTGTCGAGCAATTTGTCCGAGGATTTGCGCGCCAGCGCGCTGGTTTACCACCGTACACCGCGCCCCGGAAAAATCGAGATTCAGGCAACCAAGCCGCTGGCAACCCAGCACGACTTGGCGCTCGCCTATACACCGGGTGTTGCCTCTGCGTGCGAGGCCATTGCAGCAGATCCAAGCCAGGCGGCCGAACTGACGGCACGCGCCAATCTGGTTGCTGTCGTTTCCAACGGAACCGCCGTGCTTGGCTTGGGCAATATTGGCCCGCTTGCCGGAAAGCCGGTGATGGAAGGCAAGGCCGTTCTGTTCAAAAAATTCGCCGGCATTGATGTGTTTGACATTGAAATCGACGCGCATGAGGTCGAGCACATCGTCAACGTCGTTGCAGCACTTGAGCCGACGTTTGGTGGAATCAATCTCGAAGATTTCAAGGCGCCAGAGTGTTTCGAGGTCGAGGCTCAACTCAAAGAGCGCATGAAGATTCCCGTCTTCCACGACGATCAGCATGGAACGGCCATCATCGTCGCCGCGGCGGTGCTCAATGCGCTGCAACTGACAGGCAAGCGCTTTGATCAAGTGAAAATGGTGGTCTCCGGCGCCGGCGCTGCCGCGCTCGCCTGTCTTAATTTGCTGGTTTCGATGGGACTCAAACGGGAGAATATTTGGGTCTCGGATATCGAAGGTGTTGTCTACGAGGGCCGCGCTGCACTGATGGATCGCTGGAAGGCGGCCTATGCGCAAAAGACCAAGCTGCGAACGCTTGGCGAGATCATTGATGGAGCGGATATTTTTCTTGGGGTCTCTGCCGGAGGCGTACTCAAGCCTGAAATGGTTGCACGCATGGCGAAACAGCCGCTGATCATGGCTCTCGCCAATCCGACGCCCGAGATTATGCCGGCGGAGGCACTCAAGGTTCGTCCCGACGCTTTGATTTGTACGGGACGCTCCGACTATCCGAACCAGGTCAATAATGTGCTCTGCTTTCCCTACATTTTCCGCGGTGCCCTTGATGTCGGTGCGACCACGATCAACGAGGCAATGAAGCAGGCGGCAGTTGAAGCCATTGCCGAGCTTGCTCGTGAGGCGCCATCCGATGTTGCCGCGCGCGCCTACGGCGGTGAGGCGCGGACGTTCGGTACGGGCTCTCTCATTCCCAATCCGTTTGATCCCCGTCTCATCCTGCGCATTGCGCCTGCGGTTGCGCGTGCGGCAATGAGTTCCGGGGTTGCGACACGACCGATTGCCGATTTCGATCAATATCAGGAGCAGCTCAACCGGTTTGTTTTCCGCTCGGGCTTTATCATGAAGCCGCTCTTTGCCAAGGCGAAGGCAGCCCCCAAGCGGATCGTTTATGCGGAAGGCGAAGACGAGCGCATCCTTCGCGCAGTGCAAATTGTCGTCGAGGAGAAATTAGCGTCTCCGATTCTCGTCGGCCGCCCTTCGGTGATCGCGGCACGGCTTGAGCGGTTCGGCCTTTCGGTTCGGCCGGGCCGGGACTTTGATCTCGTCAATCCGGAGGATGATCCGCGCTATCGAGACTACGTGCAGACCTATATCGAGGCCGCTGGTCGACGCGGCATTACGCCAGATGCGGCGCGCACCATTGTTCGCACCAATGCAACGGTTATTGCAGCCCTTTTGGTGCGCCGGGGCGAAGCCGATGCAATGATTTGCGGCGTTGAAGGGCGCTATATGGCGCACCTGAAAAACATTCGCGATGTGATTGGCCTTTCCCCAGGGGTGCGCGATTTCGCGGCCCTTGCGCTCGTCATCACCGCGAAAGGCGCTTTTTTCCTGAGCGATACTCAGGTCACGCCGGAACCATCGGCAGAAGAAATCGTGGAGATGGCAGTGCTCGCAGCGGCCCACGTGCGCCGCTTTGGACTCGAACCCAAGATTGCGCTGCTCTCACACTCCGATTTTGGAAGTTACGATACCGAATCGGCGCGCAAAATGCGGCTTGCCCGCGACTTGCTGGGGGCCAATCACCCCGAGCTTGAAGTCGAAGGCGAGATGAAAGGCGATTCGGCGCTGAGCCCGATTTATCGTGAGAGGGTGTTCCCGCATTCTAAACTTAAGGGCGAAGCCAACGTCCTCATCATGCCGAATCTCGATGCGGCTAACATTGCATATCAATTGACCAAGGTTCTTGCTGACGCTCTCCCCGTAGGCCCCATCCTGATCGGGCCGGCGCGTCCTGCCCATATCCTGACGCCTTCGGTGACTGCCCGCGGCGTGGTTAACATGACAGCCATTGCAGTCGTTGAAGCGCAGGCCGCAGCATCGGCTTTGCCGTGAGCCGCTGATTTTGCCCAGTATGAAAATGGAAACTTTTTTGACGCAAGAATCTTCTTGATCGAAAGGGTCGATGTCCCTATGTGGGCTGAGCCGCTGTGGTCGTCCCTAATAGGGGGTGGCCCAGCGGCATTCGCGTTCCGAGGAGCCGGGTCGCCGGCACTCGGTTTCGAGCTCTGGTTGGGGGGATGGCATGGGCCGCAACGCCCTCTTTCAATTGGTGACGGGCTTGGGCTCCCCAAGTACCTCCCGAAAGGAAGATTTCTCAATTGCCACATCTGTGGCAGCGCATACTGCGTCGGTGGAAAGCGAACAGCGCAACGATCATTTCGT
Source organism: Xanthobacteraceae bacterium (assembly GCA_036262895.1). Taxonomy (GTDB): domain Bacteria; phylum Pseudomonadota; class Alphaproteobacteria; order Rhizobiales; family Xanthobacteraceae; genus AP-16. The sequence continues at coordinate 2,906 of DATAIA010000056.1, read as the reverse complement.
TGTGCGCAACGGTATACGCTGTGCTGGTGTACACCTGATTATCGACCTCTATGAGGCTGAGCGCCTGGACGACCTCGATCACATTGAGGCGACCCTGCGCAGTTGCGTCGATGCTGCCGGCGCTACGTTGTTGCATATTCATCTGCACCATTTCGAGCCCAATGGCGGCATCTCCGGCGTGGCGGTGCTTGCCGAAAGCCATATCTCCATTCATTCCTGGCCCGAATTGGGCTATGCAGCGCTGGACGTTTTCATGTGCGGCAACGCTGAGCCCGAAAAATGCGTGCCGGTGCTTCGCCAGGCATTCAATCCGAAGCAAGTTGCCGTGAGTGAGCTGATGCGCGGGCAGGGTGCTTAATTTTCCTCTGCGCATTCAAGCTTCAGCGGCTTCCAGCCCATTCCTGAAACTCTAATGTCGTTATGCTCTTAGCGAGCGAGGACATCATGGCTGATCGTCGCTGGATCTCCGAAAATCTGTTTGAACAGGCTGGATTCTGCACCAGCTATGCGGTTGAGCGCGTGCTCTATGAAATTCAAACCGAGCATCAGCACCTTGTCTTGTTCGAGCACAAGCTCTTCGGCAAGATGTTGATGCTCGACGGCGCGACGCAAGTTACGACGCATGATGAGTTTATTTATCACGAAATGATGACGCATGTGCCGATCCTGGCTCACGGTCGCGCGCGAGAAGTTCTCATTGTCGGCGGGGGCGATTGCGGCATTGCCGAGGAAGTGCTCAAACACCGTTCGATCGAACGGCTCACCCAAGTTGAAATCGATGCCTCGGTGGTGGAGTTTTCTAAGGAACATTTTCCCGAATTCACCGGGCCGGTTTTGAACGATCCGCGTTTCGATCTCGTGATCGATGACGGCATGAATTTCGTTCGTAAAGCCAACCGCCGTTTTGATGTGATCATCGTCGATTCAACCGACCCGCAGGGGCCGGGCGCGGTTCTGTTTAGTCATGATTTTTATGCGGCGTGCACGCATTGTCTCGCGCCGGGCGGCGTGATGGTGACCCAGAACGGGGTTCCCTTCCTGCAGCCGGATGAACTGGCTTCGAGCATCGCGAGCTTCAATAAACTGTTCGCCGATGCGTCCTGTTATGTCGCGGCGATCCCGACTTATGTCGGGGGACACATGGCAATGGGGTGGGCGGCTAATGATGCCTCCCTCCGCCGAACCCCGGTCGAGACCATTGCGGAGCGTTATGCGGCGGCGGGACGGTTTGCGACGAAATACTGGACGCCCGAGGTTCATTGCGCCGCCTTTGCCTTGCCGCGGTTCGTCGCGGAAATCGTAGAGCTGGCAAAATAATAATCTTTTCAATTAGTTATCGTTTATTTCCGAATGGCATCCCTGGGGGCGGCGGATCGTGCCGTTCACCGAACCGTAACCATACCAGAGTTCAATAAACACACGCTCGCGTATGTCTGCCGTAATCCGTCTCGCGGATAACGGGGTCGTTGGACATGCGCCGGTTTGGCGTTTGGTCAGTATGCCGGTGAGTGACAAGGGTTGGATTTGTTTTGAAACGTGTATGTCAGCCAGTTTGCGTTTTTGAGGAGGGGGCGTGATTCTCTCCAAGCGCAAAATGTTTGTTGCGGTTGTGATCGGGTGCGTACTGGGGGGGGCACCGGTTGTCGGTTATAATTATTGGCTCGATTTTTACATAGAAAAACAGGGCGCGCGTGAGGTGGATGTTGCCGCGACCCGCTCCATCGTGCTTGCGGACCGATGGATCGAACGTGTTATTCAGGGGCTTGACGACCTCGCGCATCGCGGCGGCAATGTTTGTTCGACAGCGCAAATCGATGCGATGCATGAAATCGAATTCATTGTTCCTGCCATCAAGGAAATGTCGGTTATCGGTCCGAATGGGCAGACCTACTGCACCAATTCAAGTTTAATGCTTGGTCAGCGCCGTACTCTGTCAAACGTGGTTCCGACGGCGGTGCCGGATGTTGCGCTCGATATCGTGAGAATTGGGCATCAGAAGGAAAGATTTCTCCGAGTCCACCGCAGTATCAACAAAAGCGGCATCGCTTTGGCGGCGTTGATTCCGGGCGATCTGCTGGTCCCGCAATTGGCATCCCGGAACGGCTCGGACTATCGCTCCTGGACGCGCATTGCGGTCGAGGACGGCACTATTTTAGGAGAGGGCGGCGGAACCGAAATCGGAGATAATCAAGAAGACCGGGTGGTTTCACGTCAAACATCCGAGCAGTTTCATCTGGTATCGACTGTTGCAAGGACACAAGCCGGCATCCGTGCGGAATACTCGGAAATCCGCATGATGGGATCAATCGGGGCAGGTGCCATTTCCGTATTGCTCTTAGCCGCACTGGCACTGACGCCATGGCGGCAACGCGATAACCCTGTCACGGAAATCGAGCGCGCGCTTGCTAATGGCGAGTTCGTTCCATTTTATCAGCCCGTGGTCGACATAAAGTCGGGACGGTTGCGAGGGGCGGAAGTTGTCGTCCGCTGGCGTCGGGGCAATGGCACCTATACACCGCCGGCGAATTTCATTCCGCTTTGTGAAACAAGTGGCCTGATCGTTGAGCTTACGCGAGCGCTGATGCGAAGCACGCGCGATGAAGTTGGAAAAGTCATAGGGCTACGCCCGAAATTCAGGATCGCCTTCAACCTGGCTGCCTGCCACTTTATTGACGAGACCGTGGTCGGCGACATCCGCGAGATTTTCGAAAGCTCGCCCATCGATCTTTCCCAGGTCGTGCTTGAAGTCACCGAACGCCAGCCGCTCGAAGACCTGACTGCGGCAAGACGGGTGATTGCCTCGCTTCAGGGAATTGGCTGTCGGGTCGCAATTGATGACGTTGGCGCCGGCCACGGCGGTCTGTCTTATCTATTGAAGCTTGGGGTCGATATCATCAAAATCGACA
>DATAIA010000055.1:0-3175 GCA_036262895.1 Xanthobacteraceae bacterium | reverse complement strand
GCCGCTTTCGATTTGAAGTTCCTAAAACGAGTTTGCCGCAACCAGTGGAGGAACTTCAAATCGGCGGCACTAACTCAGATCATGGCCCAGTAGATCGCGCCCCACAGCGCCGCGATCAGGATCGCCACAGCGGCCAGCCGCTCCCAGGCCGAAAGGCGCAAGATCGACGGCGAAACCGATGCTGGCGGGTGCGGCCCGACATGGGCATGGCTATGGGTATGCATCGACATATCGAAGAAACTCAGGGTTGAATTGACAATTCAAGGGATGCGAAAAACGTTATAATGTAACACCTGCCGTGTCCAGGTTCATATCCTGGACGTGCATTCCCTGTGGAGGCCCGCCACTAGGCTGTCGCCTTCAGGCCGCATTGGTTGTTTACACATGATCGACCCGCAAACAGGTGCATCGTGGCCCGGTTGTCGCAATCGACCCATGCTCAAGGGCTGAGTAGGCCGCGCGCCAGCCTCTCATCCGCAGCAATCGGCATTCGCCGCGCGGAAGCAGGGGATCTCGACGGCCTCCTGGCGCTTGAACGCAGCGCCTTCACGTCCGACCACATCTCTCGGCGCGGTTTCGTCGGATTTCTGCGCTCCCCCTCGGCAACCTTGATTGTCGCGACATGCAACGGCGCGCTTGCCGGCTATGCGCTTGCGCTCTATCGGGCGCGATCAAGCATCGCACGCATCTATTCGATTGCGGTTACGCGCGAATTTGCCCGCCAGGGCATCGGCGGCCGGTTGCTTGCGGCAATAGAGGAAGCCGCGATCGCCCGCGATCGGATTTTCCTGCGCCTTGAAGTTCATGAAAACAATACAATTGCGATCAAGCGATACCAGAAGTCGGGCTACAGCGCATTCGGCCGATATTCCAATTACTATGAGGATGGAGGCAACGCGCTCCGCTTTGAGAAACGGCTGATGCCGGTGCTCATGGACAAGGCGCCGCCGTACTTTCATCAAACGACTGAATTCACCTGTGGGCCAGCCTGCGCAATGATGGCACTCGCCTGGGCCGATCCGGATGTGCAGTTGAACCCAGCGCTTGAGTTCAGGCTTTGGCGGGAAGCGACCACCATCTACTTAAGCTCGGGCCATGGCGGCTGCGAACCCTATGGTCTTGCGGTGACATTGAAGCGTCATGGGCTCGCGCCCGAGATCCATGTAAGCCATCCTGGCCCGTATTTTCTCGACACGGTGCGCTCTGATGACAAACGCCGGGTCATGCAACTCACCCAGCAAGAATTTCATCGCGAAGCTGACGAACTGGGGATCGTTACGCGCCTGACGGCGTTGTCCGAATCAGCTCTCATGAGTGCATTCGACAGTGGCGCAGCCGCGATCATCCTCGTTTCTGGTTATCACATGGTCCGTAAGTCAGTGCCGCATTGGGTCTTTGCATTCGGGAATAGCGGCCGCCATATCCTCGTTCATGATCCCGCAACATCTCGCAATGAAAAGGGGCAGCCCGTCGAAGCTGAAACCTATGCTGTTCCATGGACGGCTTTCGAACCGATGACACGATTTGGTCGTAACCACTTGCAGGCAGCCGTGTTGATCCGCAGAGGGTCCGCGCAATGACCGGTTGGGTCATCCTGGTCGACCAGCCGAAAGATCTTGCGCATGGCGACACACCACACAAGGTGATTACGACAAGCGAATATCTCGCGCGTCCGAAGCTCCTCAATTCCGGCCGCCCCAAAATCGTAAACCTGTCGCGGTCCTACGTCTATCAGTCCAAGGGCTACTACGCCTCATTGCTTGCCGAAGCGCGGGGGCACCGCGTCGTCCCCACCGTCGAGACAATGCTCGAGCTGCGCGAGGCGAAGCTCTACGAACACGCCCTGCCGGAGCTTGAAGACGAACTCAACCGCTGTGCCCGCAAAGCGGATTTCCAGCCGGAAGCGGAATTCCGGCTGCTGGTCTGCTTCGGCATCGCCCGCGACACCCGCTTCGAAGCGTTCGGACGATTACTGTTCGACTGGTTTCGCTGCCCCGCGCTCGAAGTCATGGTGGACCTCGGCCCGTGGCTCTCAATCGACCGCATTCGCCCACGAACGATTACGCGCCTTGAAAATGGCGAGGCTGCTTTTTTTCGCGATGCGCTGCACCGACACACCAAACGCGAATGGCGCGATCCGAAAGCGCGGATTGTATCCAAATACGACCTGGCGGTCCTGCACGACCCCGATGAGAAAATGCCGCCAAGTTCGGTCGCATCGATCAAGCATTTCGTCAGGATCGCGGAAAAAATGTCGGTCGACGTCGAGCCGATCACGCGCCGTCAACTCGCGGAACTTGCCGAATACGACGGTCTTTTCATTCGCGAGACGACATCCATCGACAATCACACCTACCGGTTCGCGCGTCGCGCCTGGCAGGAGGGCATGCCGGTCATCGACGACCCAATGTCGATGATCCGCTGCACCAACAAAGTTTTCCTGATGGAATTGTTGGGATCAAACCGGATCCCGATGCCGCAAACGGTGCTGCTCGCCGACAATTCCGACTTGCAGCGCGCCATGGATGAACTCGGCCTGCCCCTTGTGCTGAAAATTCCCGACGGGTCATTCTCGCGCGGGATTCATCTGATTTCCGGACAAGATGAGTTTCGCCGCGTCGCGGACGAACTGTTCGAAGAAACCGATTTGCTGTTGGCGCAACGCTTCCTGCCGACCGAATTCGACTGGCGCGTCGGCATCCTTGGCGGCGAGCCGTTGTTCGTCTGCCAGTACCGCATGGCCCGCGGCCATTGGCAGATCGTCAAGCACCGGCCCGACGGATCCTCTCATGAGGGAGGGTTTAGCACCTTCGATCTCGACCAGGCTCCTCCCGAACTGATCGACATGGCGGTCCGTGCGGCAAAACCGATCGGCGACGGATTTTACGGCATCGACATCAAACAGACCCGCGACGGATTTGTCGTCATGGAAGTCAACGATAATCCCAATCTCGAACACGGGATCGAAGACGCGGTCGGCAAGGATGAAATTTGGATGCGCCTGCTGAAATGGTTCATCGACCGCTTCGAAAAATAACTCCGAGTCAGTCAGGGCAATTTGACTAGTTCACGGCCTCATGGTTCGAGACGCGACGCTATGCGTCGCTCCTCACCATAAGGATTGAATTCCTCCTTTGACCCTCATGGTGAGGAGCCGTGCGCAGCACGGCGTCTC
>DATAIA010000054.1:0-3031 GCA_036262895.1 Xanthobacteraceae bacterium | reverse complement strand
CCCGCAGTGTTCAATTTTCGCAATTGCATCGCCTCCTACTCTGCTCGGGAGGTGGGCAAGGAAATCGACCAAACCTGGGCCAATCTGCTGATCCGTGCCACTGAAGGGGAGTGCCGTGGGCAATTCAATGACATGGCACAGCACCTTTCGGAACAGTTCGGTGAGGAACGGGTCGAACCGGTCATGCGGCAACTCATCGAAACCACCCTCCTGCCTGCCGCTAAAGCTGCCGTCGGCAGCAAGCCCGGGGCTGCAGTTTTGTCAGTTCCATCGCACTAGACGTGCTGCGCATTGATCGCAGATGCGAGCGGATGCTTTCAACGGCTCGTAATCTCCGCACTGCTCTCGGTTTGCCAAGCCTACCGCATATTGCCTGTGTGGCCGAGGGAGTAGCGGCCCGGCTGAGGCCATATTGTCAGTCCGTGCGGTTCGTGCCCCACGGCAAGAGTCCTCACCATTCCGGTGTCCGTACTGATGCCGTAAACGACATTGTCAAATCGGCCGGAGACCCAGAGAACGCTTCCATCCGCGTTGACATTGCCCATATCGGGGCTGCCGCCGCCAGGAATGGGCCATGTCGCCTCGACGGCGCGCGAAGCAAAATCGATCACGGTTATGCTGCCAGGGCCGCGGGGATGCCCGTGCATTCCGTGAGCGCCGCGGTTCGCGACATAGAGCTTCCGGCCATCACGAGCAATGGTCAGACCATGAGCCCCGATGCCAGTCGGGATAAAGCCATCGAACGTCATTGTTTCGCCATTCAGGAGATGGACGCCATCGGCCATCATATCGGCGACGTAAAACACCGATCCATCCGGCGCCAGCCGAATGTCCTGCGGCATGCCCCGGGCTGGCAGCGTAATGGTGTCGGTCACGCGGCGCTCTTGCAGATTGATCTTGATAAGGCTGTGCGAGAACTCACAGGTGAAGATCGCAAAACTGCCATCGGGCGAGAAATCTCCGTGGTTGATGCCATGGCAGCTCGGCGTCGAAATCGAATATTGCAGCTTCATCGTGTGCGGGTCGCGAAAATCGAGCCGACGCAGAGCCTCGTCCACGACGATGCTCGAGGTGCCGTCCGGCGTGAAATACATGTTATAGGGGTCTAGCACTTTTAGCGGCACGCCCGGCTTTCCGGTTTTAGGATCGATCGGTGTGACGCTCCCCAGTCGCGACCGGTGGCCGTTATTGGTGATCCAAAGGGTTTGAAGATCCCAAGATGGCACGACATGCTGCGGTCCCCGACCCACGGCAAAGCTGCCCACCACGCGAAAGGTATCGGGATCAATCACTGTCACGCTGCCGGAGGCATGGTTTGGGACATAAACGCGTGCCAGGGCACCAACGACTTTGGGACTGACCTTCCCGGCAGCAGCTTCGCTGTAAAGATTTCCGGAGCTGCTGAGTGGAGGCACCGCGATGAGAGCGGCCTCCGAGTGGGTTTGGGCGAGGGACGGCTTTCCCCAGAGAAGGAGCAGGATTGCGATGCTGCACAACTTCGTAGAGGGAGCCAATGCGGTCACTTTCAATAAAACTTGGCCTATAATACCAATCTATTGCGGCGACAGACCGAAACAAGTGCGGAACGGTTAATCAAGCAGCTTGTGCGCCTTGCTGGCGCTTCTTCCTGATCCCGCCACTCACACGATTGATACCGCTCAAGAAGGGCCGCCCGAAGCGCCTCGCTCACAAAACTCAATTGGCGGGGCCGACCTTTCGGATTGATCTTAAGATCTTGCGTCACGCTGTTGCATCATTGCCGGCGGAGGCCGCTTGCGGGTGTCACGCCAGGGCTTTATGAAAGGAAAACATACCGAGTTGCGGCGAGCGTGTCGGTATGACAAATGGGATTGGGTCGATAACTCGTCAGGCCAGCGGCAAAAGAGATGGAGCTCGAGCCCGCAACTGCACACAATCGGCGAGACATCGCTTCCGTAAAAGCCACGGAAGGAGGTGTGGTGGCCTGCGGTGTATACCTGCAAGGCAAGCGAATTGCTGATATTCCAATCAATGAAGCGGGAAAGTGGTCACACAAGCCTGATCATGTCGTTTGGATTGGCCTCTATGAGCCAGACCTAGAACTACTCAACCGCCTGCAAAAACAGTTCGGACTTCATTCACTGGCGATCGAGGATGCCGGACGCGCCCATCAACGCCCCAAGATCGAACAGTATGGCGAAAGTCTTTTCATCGTTGCCCGCACCGCTCAAATCGTGGACAACCGCATCGCCTACGGAGAGACGCACCTATTCGTAGGGCACGGATTCGTAATTTCTGTCAGGCATGGCGCATCGACTTCCTATTCGGCCGTCCGGGAGCGCAGCGAATCCTGTCCCAAGATGCTGTCCCATGGCGAGGATTACATTCTTTATGCCATTCTCGACTTCATCGTCGACAACTACGTGCCTGTCATCGAAACGGTTCATGCTGAAGTTGATCAGATCGAAGATGCCGTTCTTGATGAACGTTCGCACGAGAGCGATGTCAAACGACTGTACAATTTGCGCCGCGATTTGGTTCGCCTTCGCGACGCAGTGGTGCCTCTTGTCGAGGTATGCCGACGGCTGGAGCACGCCGAAGTCAAACCGATCGATGCCCCGATGCAGCCACTCTTTCGCGATGTGACCGATCACGTTCGGCGCGTACAGGAGGAGATCGATAGTTTGCGGGAACTTCTGGCATTTGCTTTCGAGGCAAGCCTAATGATTACGCAGGCGCAACAGAACACCATCGTTCGCCGACTTGCGGCATGGGCTGCTATTCTGGCGGTGCCGACAGCCGTAGCGGGGATCTATGGAATGAATTTCGCGAATATGCCCGAACTTCAATGGAAATATGGGTATTTTGCAGTGCTCGCGTCCATTTGTGGCATCTGCGCCTTCCTCTATTGGCAATTTCGAAGGATCGGCTGGTTGTGATAGCGGTCGGCTTCAGAAGCCGATACCGGTACCTTCCCCAGATGACGTACGATTTCTTTCGCACAATTGAGTAGGGCTGGCGGCCCCGAATCTGGCTGAACTGGAGGTGGCTA
>DATAIA010000053.1:0-5310 GCA_036262895.1 Xanthobacteraceae bacterium | reverse complement strand
CGTCGCAACTCACGGCGCGGTAATGAGCCATCGTGGGAATTTCCTTGATCTCGATCCCACCTACCGCGATTTCCTCGGCCGCCCGCTGATGCGTATGACGTTCGACTTCACCGACAACGAACACAAGATGTCCGACTTTCTCACACAAAAGGCAGCCGATATCGCGCGCGCCATGAAGCCGCGGGAGATTCGGACGAACCTGCGTAAAGGAAAGTACGACATCGTCCCCTATCAAACGACCCACAATACCGGTGGCGCTATTATGGGCACCAATCCGCAGGAGAGCGTAGTCAATCGATACCTGCAACATTGGGATGTTTCAAACTTGTTTGTAATGGGCTCGTGCGCCTTTCCGCAAAATCCCGGTTACAACCCGACGGGCACGGTGGGCGCGCTCGCGTATTGGGCGGCGAACGCCATCACCACGCAGTATCTGAAAAATCCCGGTCCTCTGGTGCAAGCCTAGGAAGGAGCCGCTGTGCAACGCTTGTGGGTTCGAACAATCGCCGTCACTCCTTTTTTCGTGGCGATCCTCACCGTCCAAGCGGTCGGGCAAAGTCCGCTCTTTACCACTATCGAACGGGGTCGCTACCTTTCCGCCGCGGGCGATTGCCAAGCCTGCCACACAACTGAGGGCGGGAAACCATTCGCTGGTGGGCGCCCGTTGCCCACTCCCTTCGGCACGATCTACACGGCGAACATCACGCCCGACGACCAAACGGGCATCGGGGGGTGGACGAACGATCAGTTCTTCCGCGCGCTGCACCAAGGGGTCGGGGCCGATGGCAAAAACCTCTATCCGGCCTTTCCCTACCCCTGGTACACCAAAGTTACCCGAGAGGACTCAGATGCGATCAAAGCGTATTTGAGCACGCTTGAGCCAGTCAAGAACCGGCGACCCGACAATACGCTTGCATGGCCGCTCAACTATCGAATCGTGATGGAGGGGTGGAATACGCTGTTCTTCAACGAGGGCGTGTTCAAACCCGATACCAGCAAATCGGCTCAGTGGAATCGCGGCGCCTACCTCGTCGAGGGCCTTGGTCATTGCGGCGCCTGTCACACGCCTACCAACGTGCTCGGCGCCAGCAAGAAGGACTCCTTTCTCGAGGGCGGAAAGCTGCAGGAGTGGTACGCACCAAGCCTAGCCGGTGACTTGAGGAGTGGCCTTGGGAGTTGGAGTTCGGACGATATCGTCACCTTCCTCAAAACAGGCCGCAACTCGCATAGCACCGCTTACGGCCCTATGTCAGAGGTCATCACTTTTTCGACCTCCAAGCTCACCGACGATGACCTCGGCGCGATCGCAACCTACCTGAAGGATCTTCCCGCGGGCGACTCGAATGTCAAGCCTGCAGAAGTGAATGCAAACCTGATGCAAACCGGCCAAGCGATCTTCGTCGATAATTGCGCAGCTTGTCACCGCTCAAACGGCGAGGGTGTACCCGGAATGTTTCCTTCGTTGAAAGGCGACGCTAACGTTCAAAGTAGCGACCCGACGACCGTGGTGCGTCTCATATTGAATGGCGCTCACGCTGCGGTGACGGATGCACGCCCGACCCCTTTCTCGATGCCGGCATTCGGTTGGAAACTCAACGATGATCAGATCGCTGCGCTGGTGAATTACGTGCGCAATAGCTGGGGAAACGCATCGCCCAATGTTGCGGCATCGGACGTCAAGTCCTTACGGCAATCGCTTCAGCAAGCTCACTGATCGTGGGACGAAGCACGCAGCTGCGAGCCACATGACGGGGAGTAAAGAGGGCTTAGGAGTCCTTAAGGGTCGTTTGACGCCGCGTCTCGTCGCGCCAACGGCGCAGCCGGTCTTTAAGGAAGATTGCCGCCACAAACGTCTCGCGTAGCAGTTTTTTGACGCTGGCAGTCCTCTGACGGGAGCACGGCCTGCCGAGGGCATGCATGAGGAGATGTGATGGCAGGCCGTGCGACCCGGTGTGGTGCCGTTGGCTTCGCTAATTATTGCGTCTGGATATTGAAGTAGTTTCGTTATTTCGCGAAGCCTTGATTCAACGAAGGTCAGCTTTGCTCGACCGTCATTGTGCCTGTCGGCCGGCGTCGGCAAAACAATGAGGGACCGACCTTATGGAATGTCGGGCGCGCTCATGGGATTCGATTTTTCTTCGTTCAGCAACTGCTGTTCAGCGAGATGCCAGAACTCCTCCTCTTTGCCCTCCGGCCTGCCTCTTTCTTCCCAGATTTTGTAGGCCTGGGCGGCTATCTCTTTTTCGCTGGGCTTGGCCATGTTCAGTCCTCCGAGAGCAAGTCCTACTCGGGTTGGGGGAATGCATTGGCAGGACCCTGCAGAGCAGTGCATCGATCGAGACACTCATCTCTGAGATTAATGCTTCCAGAGCGGATAGCGTTCCTTTTGAGAGACGTGCGGAACAATTTAGTAGCCCTCCGCAGTTAAGCGCTTACGACGATCTCAGACACGCCTCGATCGGGCGAGAGCGACCAGGCCTGCAAGTCCAGCAATGATTCCCAGAGCGAGCGCGGGCCGCAGCCGTACCGGATCAAAGGCCGTTACGTCGCCCCGAGCTGACCGATTAAATCTTCCGTGTACCCCCGGGTCGCCGTTGACCGGCTCGAACAGGTTGTCTGGCCTATCAGAGGCAGCCAGCTCCGCCGTCATCTGCCCGGTGTACCCTTCACTGGCCAAGATCCGATCGCCCAAGAGCGGTAAGACCATTGCCCCGAAGATTGCCTTGAGCGCCGGGGTGCCGATCCAAAGCTCGCGGGGCGCTTCTCGCGCAGCCCGAACGATTTCACGCGCGATGGCCTCCGGCTGGTAGATCGGCGGAACAGGCTGCAGCTTGCGAGGCAATCGCGAGCGGGCCCAATCGAACTGGGGCGTGTTTACCGCGGGCAATTGCACCATGGTGAGCCGAATGCGGCTTCGCTCGTGCCTCAGCTCGCTTCTAAGCGCATCGGTGAAGCCGCGGATAGCGAATTTGGCCCCGCAATACGCCGACTGGAGCGGAATAGCTCGATAGCTGAGCGCGGACCCCACCTGCACGATAGTTCCCTGATCGTGTGGACGCATGTGCTTGAGCGCTGCCATCGTGCCGTGAACTTGGCCAAGATAAGTGACTTCAGTGACGCGCCGAAATTCTTCCGGTCTAATGTCCTTGACGGGCGCGAAGATGGTGGCCATCGCGTCGTTGATCCAGACGTCGATGCTGCCGCATTCAGCGACCACTTGATCGGCTGCGGCGAACACTGCATCGGCGTCCGCGACATCGACGGGCACGATTAGCCCATGTCCTCCTGCCTGCTCAACATCGCGTTGCGCACTTTCGAGACCTTCTCTCCCGCGCGCGATGAGGCCTACGTTCCACCCCAGTCGGGCGAATGCGATTGCGGTGGCGCGGCCGATACCCGCTGAAGCGCCAGTTATAACTACGGTTCGTTGATTCATGCACTCACTCCACGAGCTTAACGGATCGGCGAAATCGATTGTTCCGCTTTAACACCCTTTGAGTTTTCGTTCCCAGCATGACGGCCTGCCAACACGTCGGCCAGGGTCAACAGAAAAAGAAGGGTAAGCCAGAAAAGGCCGGTGGCCGCCGCAAGCCTCATCAGCGCGGGAGAGCAGCCGAGCCCCATAAAAACGAGCGCCACAAGCGCCACTTTAATTCCCGCGATGGCGAGCCCCACCACCACGTTGAGGCCGCCTAACGGAAGGTGCGCAGCTCCGAACGTTAGGGCCAACAGGGCGAGGAGCCCTACCCAGACCAGGCCGTTCTTGCGCCAAATTACGAACGTGTGACTCATGAGCGGCCCATGAGGTAGATCAGGGGATAGAGAATAATCCAGATTACATCGACGAGATGCCAGTAGAGCGCCGTCACCTCGACCTGGGGGTTATCTCGCAGCTGCACTCTCCGTAGTCCCCCGAAGATGAGCAGCCGTCCGACGAGTCCTAGGCCTACGCTTAGGTGAATGGCGTGGACCGCGGTCATGATCCAATAGAGTGCAAAGAAAATCTGGGCAGCAGGTTCTTTAAGCGCAAAGCTCTGCCCGGGCACCAGATTTTTCTCAATGTCTTCGGCGTATTCAAACCCTTTCAAGACGAGAAAAGCGAGACCGAGTACCACGGTCGCAGCGAGACACCGCAGCGTCAGCCGGCGTAGATCCGCCTCGGCCGCTTGGGCAGCAACCGCCATCGTGAGGCTGCTGGTCATGAGGACCGCGGTATTGACCGTGCCGTACCAAATGTCTGTTTCTCTGCCAGCGGCGATGAACGCTTCGGAGTGCAGCGTCCGGTAGGCTGTGTAGAGGAGCAACAAGGAGCCGAAAAAAAGCATTTCGCTCGCGAGAAATACCCAGATACCGAATGTGGCCCCCTCACGCTGGCGCGAAAGTTCTTTCCAAGGGGGCTGCAGAACAGGGCTGGACGAGGTCACATTTGGTCTCCCTGGGCGCGGTAGTGATGTTGATCAGGCTCCGGCGCGAGACCCTCTGGATGATACTCGTAGGGAGCTTCTTCCACGTGCGGAATTCTCGGAAAATTCTCTTTAGGAGGCGGTGACGCCGTTTTCCACTCCAGACCCGTGGCGTTCCACGGATTACGTGGAGCGCGCGCTCCAAAGAGTAGCGACCAGGCCAAGTACACCGGAGGCAGGAGGTAGGCTGCGGCCAATACGAAGGCGCCTGCTGAAGAAAGCACGTTATATATCTGAAACTCCGGCGGGTAGACGTGATACCGGCGGGGCATCCCCAAGTAACCCGCGATAAACTGCGGAAAAAATGTGAAGTTGAACCCAAAGAACATCAAGATGGCTGCGAAGCGCGCCCACGCATCGTTGTAGAGACGACCCGTAATTTTCGGCCACCAGTAGTGCAAGCCCGCGAAGTAGGCCGAGACGGTCCCACCGACCATGATGTAGTGAAAATGTGCTATCACGAAGTAGGTATCGGTCACATGAACGTCGATCGGAATCGATGCCAGGAAGAGGCCGGTAAGTCCTCCCATCGTGAAGAGGCCTAAAAAGCCGAGCGCGTACAGCATCGGCGATTCAAAGCCGATTTGGCCGCGATAGAGCGTCGCCGTCCAATTAAATACCTTGATAGCGGACGGCACGGCGACGACAAAGGACAGGAAGGAGAATACGAGGCTCGCATAGGGCGACTGCCCCGATACAAACATGTGGTGGCCCCACACCAAAAAGCCGATCACCGCAATGCCGACCATGGCATAGACCATAAAGTCATACCCGAAGACGCGCCGGCGTGCGAAGCAAGTAATCACCTCTGAGATCACTCCCATGGCGGGCAGGACCATGATGTAGA
>DATAIA010000052.1:0-3018 GCA_036262895.1 Xanthobacteraceae bacterium | reverse complement strand
GAGACGCGAATTGCGGCCCAAGCGATGAGCCAAAACCATCCAATTGTCGCAGCGCCGGTCGCTGCAAGATAAATGACATGCCGCATTCTGATGCCGGGCGTGGCAGCAAGATCGTTGCCGTGGCGTCTGGCAATTTCGTTTGGGAATAGCTGATCGGACATTAAAACCTGGCCCCACGACAGCCCTCAACTACCGATTAACGGGAGTGTTCCACTCTGGGTGCAATTAAATTTACTTATCCTCCAGGCAGATAAACCGGTCCGCCAATGTTTAATTCTCGAAATAGCAGTTAATATTGTCGCGTGCCGGTCTGGCGACTCCTGAAAACCGGCTGCGGCGAGATGCTGTAGAGTTGAAGGCCAGCCCGCTGAAATCCACCGTCTGGTTGGATTGATCGCACAATCGATCCCGGTCTGATCGATTCCGGCGTCCTCGATTCCATAGCCCCGCGATTAATAACTGCGTCCCGGTCCGATCATACGCGAGAGCATCGCTTTCACGACGCCATTGAATCTGAATCGATCAATCGTTCTACAATCGCGAACCGATCGCCGGAAACTTCGTTGTGCCTTCGCAAGCAGACGAGAGGAACGTGCCTAGCTCCCGAGCCCCGTCGTGCGCCGCCCCCGGATGAGGACAGGGACAGGGCTTTGCTCGCTTGCCACGAGCTGAGCGTAGTATTTGAGGTTCTCTGCTCGTTGTCGGTACTCCGACGCAAGCTCCCCATTCTCATATCTGGCCCGCCGATCCGTCGCTAAATTGGAGATGAGCGCGCACTCGGACGCGTAGCGTTCGAGGGTCTCTATTTCGCTGCCGATGTCGAACATGGTCCCATCTCCCACGGTAACGGCCTTTGGCCGCTCATGCCCCTCCCGCTGGCCTCAGTAGAATTAGCGAATCCGCTTTGTCCAACCGTCCTCTGCGCGACTCAGAGTCAAAATTTTTTTCCTGTGGAAAAGACAAATAAACTGCCTTCGGAATTTGCATTTCCAAAACGCAGTGGATGGCCGCGCTTCGAACGCGCTTCACAGAATTGCCATTCTTGGCCGACGTCCGGAGCGAGATTTAATGGAACGCGGTTTGAAGGTTCGGCATTCATGTATCTCGCACAGCAACAAAAGAGGAAGGCATCATAGTGAGGGAAATCGGGTTCGCACTAGTTACTGGCGCTGCTCTCATCGTGACCACGGCGATTGCCGATGCAGAGGGATCCGCAACAAGCTCCGAGCCGAGTGGCACAGCTTCCGGCCTGTGCTGGGACGTAGATGCCGGTATGATTCTTCCCGACTACAGGAGCACGCTCGGCTCTGCGCCTTCCGCAAGTCCAGGCGGCACGGTTGGCTCCGCATTGCCGTCGGATCACCGCAGCACGGGGGCCTCCTCGTTATCCGCAGATAGCGGCCGCTCAACATTCTCAAAGGATGCTGCGGGTCTGGACAGTCCACGTCCGGCTGGAATCCCAGACTGCTGATTTCCCGTCCGGAAATTCAGATCCGCATCCGCGCGCTAATGCGCCTTTACGCCAAGCATTAAGGTACGGACAATTATTTGAGTGCGTTGGCTCCCCGGGCTGGATTCGAACCAGCGACCATTCGATTAACAGTCGAATGCTCTACCGCTGAGCTACCGAGGAATAGGCGAAAGCTTCGTTCGCGCGCGGCCAGCGTATAACAAAGCCCTTTAGCCTTGCAAAGGACCAAATATACGTCGCCGGCCTCAGATCAAGAGAGCCGAGGAACCGGTCGGGACGCAACGATTTGTCGGCTTTTTGGGCGTCGCGGGCTCATCCGGACGCTCGACCACCGGACGTCGGCGCGCCATCAAAGGAGCGCAAAACAGTCATTCTCCGGCGCCGTTCACCGTGCGAGCTTTATCCCAAGCCTCGAGGAGGCGGTGGCCAACGAGACGATTCGATGCAGGGCGCGCAGGACGATAACTCGCAGAATTCTTTGCACCCGGCACCCTCGATCGTGCCGAGCGATATACCCAAGATGAGTGATGACGAATGCCTGGTCCGGCTCGCGCAATTCGTGGAGCGGCCTGATTCCGCCGGGCTGGAGGAAGTCGCAAGGCTGATCGGCCGGCTTGCAGTCACCATTGAATAGCTTGGCCCGCCTTGATTATGGCCTTGCGCGCAATCGCCGTTGCGTTTGGGCGGAGTTTGTACCAAATAGCGTTCTTCAAGCTCCATCCCAGCGGCATTGGCCGCAGGTTCCCCAGGGTCCGCCAATGTCCGGTTTTGCGACCGCGCGCCAGAAAATGGTCGATGGCCAGGTGCGCACGAGTGATGTGACAGATATCCGAATTCTCGATGCCATGCTCGCCGTGCCGAGGGAGGCATTCGTGCCGGAAAAGCTGCGCGCGCTTGCCTATCTGGATCGCGATCTCGAGTTTTGTGAAGGCGGCGGTTCGACCCGTTTCCTGATCAAGCCAGCGGTGAGCGCAAAGATGCTGCAGGCGGCCGCGATCAAGCACACCGACAACGTGTTGGTAGCGGGAACGGCGCCCGCGTATATGGCGGCCGTGGTGGCAACACTCGCAGGCGAGGTTGTTGCAACCGAAAGCGACTCCGGCCAGGTGGCGAACGCAAAGGAAGTTCTCGCTCAACTCGGGTTGGGCAACGTGACATTCACGGCAGCCGCTCCCGCCCGCGGCGACGCCGAAAACGCGCCATACGATGTCATCGTCCTCGACGGAGCGACGGAGATCAGACCCGACCAGCTTTATTCGCAGCTCAGGGAAGACGGCCGGCTGGTAGGGATCTTCGCGATGACCAACCCGTCACGGGCCACAATTGTGACTCGTTCTCACGGCGATTTCGGTAGCAGGGTGCTCTTCGATGCGTCTGCGCCCGTTTTGCCGGGCCTGGAGCGCCTTCCTACGTTCGTTTTCTAGCCTTTGTTGACGATTAAATCCCGTTCGGAATCAGAAGTGTGGCCCGGATGCTGCACGTCAAGACTTTCGAGAGACTTGCGCCGGGTCGGGGTTCCGTCCGGGCCATGTGCCGAATAAGGTGGG
>DATAIA010000051.1:0-5125 GCA_036262895.1 Xanthobacteraceae bacterium | reverse complement strand
TGCCAAACGACTTCGGATCAAGCAGCGGCATTCCTGCGGCGAGCGTATCGTTGCGAGATGCTCCGGAGAATGGTCGTTAAAATTTTGTGTTTTTTTGAATGAACTTTCGCGAGAACAACTCGCGCAAATCACCGCATCATTGGTGCGATTCCATCGATAACTTGTAAACGTTCGGATGGGAATTTCCGCTCCGCTCCGCACCAATGACTGGACCGCGGAGCTGGACGGGTGCCAGATTTGCTACCCCGCACGCACCTTCATCCCAAAACCTCTTGGCAGTGGAACCAAAGCAGAGGCTCCCGAAATTGCTGCATTGGTTCCTTCACGGTGGATCGTGATGATGAGACGAGCCGTCCTCGCCTTTTCAACATTAATGGCACTCGGCCAAACTGCCACGGCAGGCGTGCCGTTGTTTGGCCATGTCTCCTGCGCCGTTGTTCGCTTTTACGTCGCCAAATACTCGGAAGCAGCCGCTGAGAGATGGGCACGAAGCCATGGCGCCAGCAATGCCGAAATCGAAACCGCGCGTCGTTGCGTCCATGGCGCTGTCGTGCAGACTGCGAGCGCGGCTGCCACGTCACAGGTGGTCGCCCCCGCACCCGCGCAGGAGCCCGCCAAGCAAGAGCCACCCGAACACGATCGAGACCAGGACGCGCCGCAGGTCGTATCTGTGCAAGGACAGCGCGCCGAACCTGAGCAGGTCAAAATTGACAACGAACCGGCTACTCATGGTTTGATCCGCCCGGAGGATATCCAGGATCGTTCCGTGGCGCCTGTGAGTCCCGAGACCAAGGATCTCGTTCCCTCCGATCGAAAGACGACCGCGCAGCGCCCACGCCATGCCGGCGCATTGCATCGCGTCGGCCGTGCGCGAGGGACGGGCCAAATGGCTTGGCTCAAACGACTGTGGCGTGACCTAACCAGGCCGCGCCAAATGAGCATGGCCTTTTTGCATTTCAGGGGCGGCCGACGATAAAGAAAGTCGGCGCCACATATCCCACGATGCGCTCACGTTGCTGGCCGGGCAAAGGCCAGGCACTTCAATCGTACATAACCTTGGGAAAAAAATCGCCGCGTCCCTCGGGGGTCATGTCGAGGAGACCCCACAACGGGTCTGCGAGATCCCCGGCCCGGTGGTGCTGCTTGGGCGCCGGTGGTGCAAAGCTCATCTCCGATCCCCAGAAATGATAAATCGCGCCGTCATTTTTCTTGAATACGTTGAAGATCGTCTCGTCCCAGTTCTGGCCGTCGGGCACACGATGCTGCGCGCGCATACCTCCCGGAAATTTTGACGTGTCACCAAAATAATCCGCGTCGTAGCTATTGCCCGCCGTCGATATCAGCGACAAGTGATTCCAGCCGCGCTCATGCGCCCACGCGGCGAGACGGGCGATCGGTGATTTCGCGACAATGTACAGCGACGCTCGCTGGCCGACGTGCCTTGCCGCGCCCTCCATGCCATCGAGCAAGTGCGTGCAGCCGGGACACGGCAAATCGCGCTCGGGTCCATACATGAAACTGTACAGAATGAGCGTCTTGTGCGGACCGAACAGTTCGGACATCTTCACCTTTTCCGGCCTTGCATTCTTGCCGATCCGCTCGAACACGTAGTCTTCCGGCACCTCGCCGCCGAGCGGCAGGGCGCGGCGTTTGGCTGCAACGGCTTCGATCTCTGCACGAAGTGCGATCTCGTCATTCAGGAGCGCGTTTCTTGCAGCACGGTACTCGGTGCTTTCATTGGGGTAGCGGAGATGCTCCATGGCTTTCCTCCGGATTTGGGATGTTCAGGCCTGACAATAAACTCAGCCGGGAGAAGCGGGTTTCGCAAATCGCATTGGCCTTCCATCTGCTTGCCACTACATCTCCACGAGTGCGGCACAGAAATCTCAAAGTTCCGGCGCAGCCTTTCGGAAATCAACAGCAAGGAGCCAATCATGGCAGTAAAACCCGTTCCCGAGGGGTATCATACCGTCACCCCTTATCTGACGGTTCGCAACGCTCCGAAAGTCATCGAATTCTTGAAGCAGGCGTTCGGTGGCAAGCTAACTCACGAAGCAATGAAGCGGCCAGACGGCTCGATCATGCATGCGGAGATTATGATTGGGGACTCCCGCGTGATGATCGGGGAAGAAAACGAGATGGCAAAGGCGACGGTGTCGAGCCTCTACGTCTACGTTCCCGACGTCGACCGCGTTTACCAACAGGCACTCAAGGCGGGCGGCAGCAATGTCATGGAGCCCACGGATATGTTCTACGGCGACCGCAGCGGTAGCGTAAAGGATCCGTCGGGCAATAGCTGGTTTATAGCTACGCACAAAGAGGACGTCGAACCGAAGGAGTTGGCGAAACGAGCCGAGGCCTTCAGCAAACAGCACAAGGGCAAGGCCGCCTGAGCTGCGACTGCAAAATGCCGCCGCTGTTTGAGAGATAGCGGCGGCGCACCTTCGCGATCGAATCTGACGCGCATTCACCGTACCACGCCGGCTCTCTGCAACGTCGGTCAGGGTCGGCGCGCACGGAGCTGCAAGAACAGCGGCACTCTCTGCCAACGCCGCCCCGCCGGCGAGCCAATGGCTTCGTCGGGCACTGCGGGCTCGCGCAGCGCCTCGACGAAAAGACCGGCCTCCTCAAGTGCAAGGAAATAGGCCTCAAGCGGCCGATGCTGACTGTGGAACGTCATTGAGAGCCCGTCACTCTCGACCGCGTCCGAGTAGCGAAACGGACGAAGATAGTCACCCCCGATCACAAAACGCGCATCGGCCGTGGCTGCTTCAAAACGGCCGCACGAATTGATCGGATGAACGATCGCCATGCACAAGCGGCCGCCCGGCACAAGAATGCGGGCAATCTCCTTGACAGCAGCGGTCATCCCATCGACGTCGTGCAGCGACATAAAGGCAACCGCCAGGTCGGCACATTTGTCTCGCAGCGGAATGGACGCGGCGTTCGCCAGCACAATATCCATGGAAGGATCCGCCTCGTGCGCAGCAGCGACAAGCGACGGCGAGGCATCGATGCCGACCACAGCATGTCCGAGTTGCTTCAGATGCCGTGTGAGACGGCCCTCCCCGCAACCAACATCTACGGTCCGCTTTCCGGGCGCGGGCAACAGCCGAATAAACTGGTCGCGATGGTGTCGCCAATAGCTGTCGTTGGGAGCGCGCGCCCACTTGATCCATTGCCCGGCTTGAGCTTCCCAACTCTGACTGAGATCCATGCAGTACGTCCCGCTGAAAATTGGACTGCTTCCCGTGATCTCAACGTTTAATGATATCCGGCGGATACGGTCGAAGCGGACGGCCAGCGCAAACATTGTCGCGAGCCTGTACCGCCTCCCGATCAGACCTTTCCACCTGGTTCAACAATGACACAGAAACGTTGCATGCCTGGCGATTGTCGTCTGCGTATTTGCGTGTCGCCTCCGCCGCCAAGGCGGCTTGATATAATGCTCCGCAGCGATCCGATTGCGGCGCTCTCATTGCGCGCTTCCACGCCTCCGTGGCCACGTTGCGCAGTCGCACCAGTTCCGGGCAGGGCGTTTTCGCTTCGACCTGATCGCCCAGCCCGATCATTGCGACCCCGATTATTGCTATCAGTATTGCCATGATTGTGAAGGCCGACACTTTTTTCAGCGTCATGGGATATCCTCGCAAGTCCCCTGCCCTGCCGCCGCAACTTCTCGCCCGCGCGAACGATGCGATCTAATAAGGATGCGATCTGCGGATTTGCAAGAGAGTTGCCGACCGGCAGATCTCGATCTTGAGCGGCCTGCATCAACGCATGCCGCAGGCGATCGTTCAAGTTCGATATATCGCCGCTCGCTAGCCGTCGTGAGTGTATTGTACACTGGCGAGCGTTCCGAAAAGACCGGCAGGTCCTTTCAGAAAGTACGCCGGCTCGAGCAGCACGCCCATGCGGAGGGTCTTCCATTCCGCCGCGCCGACCGTTGGAATTCCGCGATCGCCCTTTTGATATTGGCTGAGAAGGGTCTGAGCTACGCGCTCCGCATTGGCGAAAATTCGGCTGCCCGTCCATCTTGGAAGAGGCAGGCCGGTCATGCGGCAACAGAGCGCGGTGCAGGTTATCGCAGATGCCTCTTCCGAATTGGCGTCGAGTCCGGCGGTACGCTGCAGGTCATAGGCCGCGTGCAGGCTCTCGTGCACAATGGTTGCCTCGTCGAAGCGCCCCATCACAGCATTGAGTTCCAGAGTGTTGGCTCGAACCCCGGTCCCGTCCTGACGCGTGCGGGCAACATCGTTGTACTGTGCGCCGGCAGTCGGGTCGAGATCGGTCGGACGCCGAACGATGACCGCTCCCGATCGAATCGCCCGGGCAACCCGGTGGAACGTCTGAGGCGTGATGATTATGTGGCCGCCGGTGATCGGAAACCGAAAGCGAATGCGCGCGACGGTCGGACCGTTGAGCACCTGCAGCACCTTGTCTTCGAGGGACATGCGATGACCTCAATGTCGTTATTGCTTTTGTCGGCGCTTCCGGCGGGCCGGTTCAAAAATTTCATCCGATGGCCTACGGTGCGCCTGATGATGCTCAACGGGCCTACGTTCTTTCGAGCCGTAACTGAACCGCTTACCCGCACACCGGAGATTTTAGCCGTGAATGATGGATTGCATGGACGTATCGCATTGATAACCGGCGGCTCCCGCGGGATCGGTGCAGCCATATCGAGGGCATTGGCTGAAGCCGGCGCGGCTATAGCCATTAATTATCGTGCGGGAGCCGATCAGGCGAGAAAGCTGGCGGACGAACTGGTCAAGACCGGCGTCTCTGCCATTGCCGTCCAAGCGGATGTCTCTCAGGCGGATGCCGTCGCCAACATGGTTCAACTCGTTAAGTCTCAACTTGGCGACGTTGACATCCTGATCAACAACGCCGGCATCGCCATCACGCGCGGAATCGATGCTCTATCCGAAGCCGACTTTGACCAGACGATCGCGGTGAATCTAAAAGGCGTGTTCTTGTGCACGCAAGCCGTGTTGCCGATAATGCGCGCCAAAAATTGGGGCCGCATCATCAACATATCCTCGGGAGCTGCTCGCGGGGCCGGTGCGATCGGGCCTCACTACAATGCGTCCAAGGCCGGCGTTGAGGGATTGATGCGCGGCTT
>DATAIA010000050.1:0-7041 GCA_036262895.1 Xanthobacteraceae bacterium | reverse complement strand
ATTGCGCGAGTAAGTGATGGTGCTGTTGCGGGAGAGCAGATCGACTTGTCCCGATTGAAGCACCGGCCAGCGCTGCTGAACGGACGTGGGTGTGAATTTGACTTTCTTTGCATCACCCAACACGGCAGCAGCAACTGCCCGGCAGAGATCGACATCAAGACCGGTCCACTCGCCCTTATCATTGGCGAAGGAGAAACCGGGCAGTCCAAGATGAACCCCGCACTCCACACTGCCGCGCGCCTTGATCGCATCGAGTGTCGGGCTTGGTGCAAGTTGCTGCGCGCCGGCTGAACCTGCGGCGATTGCGAATGCGAGGGTCAGCATTCCCCGTTGGATGTTCATTGATACCTCTCTGTTATTTTCGCTTGGTGATACTTCATCGTGCGAATTTTTTGCTGATATGGCAACAATTTACATGTCTATCGGGGGCTTGTGCGTGCGGTTGTGGTCTGCAAGAGACGCCTCGAAATGCAAGGCGTGGGCCGTCATTCGGCGGCAGCAGCGATGTCTATATGAGATCGCTTCCCGCACCAAAACGGCTTTTTGCTACCAGAAATAGTGTGCAATAGACGATGCCGTCGCTAAGCGAGGCCTTCGCCAGTGAGCCAAGTCCCCGCGCCGGTGCCGGTTCGCGCAAGCCGCCGCGACAAGGGTGAGGATTGGATCAGAAATATTGCGGCTATCCCGCATTTACGCGGGCGCGCTCTCCTGTTCGCCCGCCTTTGCCCTCGTCATGATGAGGGCAACAAACAGGCACGCGATCAGAACGATCCAACTGATCGCATGATTTCCGAACATATCGCGTGAGAAGCCGAGGAGAGGGGGGCTCCCTATAATGGCAATTTGATTGATCGCCATGGCGAGTCCCAATGCAAACCCGACCCGGTCCGGAGGGGCGGACTCGCTCACATAGGCAACCCACGGACCATACCAACCGAAGCCGAAGAAGCCGAGCCAGATTGCCAGGATTGCAAGCAGGGCCGTCGGAGTTGCATTTGGCACCAGCAGCAGAACTCCAAAGCCTGCGATCAAGGCACCAAGGCTTGTTGCGACCGGGAAATATCGTCCGGATTTGCAGCGATCACTCCATGCGGCGAGTGCAATTCGCCCGACGACGCCGGCGATTTGCGCCAAAAATAGCAGGCGCGCAACGGATTCGAGAGGCAGGCCGAAACGGTCGCGGAAATCGAGCGGCACGAAAATCAGAACGCCGTATTGAACGCTAATTAGTGTGATGCCCGACCACATGATTTTGCGCATGGCGGGAACGCGCAGCATGGAGAAGCGTGCGGCGAGCGAGGCCTTTAGCGACGTCGCATTCTGTGCTGGCTTGGCAGTGACTTCTACGGGCGATCGATAAACGGCGATAAAGAGTGCGCCGCCGACGAAGGCAACCGCGGCGCCGACGAGAAAAGCCTGATGCCAGCCATAGGATGCCGCGACAAATGGCAAAGAGGCGGCGGCAAGTGCGCCGCCCAACGGAAGGCCGGCCTGCCGGATTCCCATCGCGAAACCGCGCTGTGACTTGGAGAACCACGCGGCCACCGATTTGCTTCCGCCGGGTTGTGCCGTGCTGTAACCGGCGCCCACCACGATGAGCCAGAGCAGCAGCATTTCATAGGTGGTAGAGAAAGACGCGCATGCAAGTGCGCCCGCTACGATCAAGGCCCCGATACCAACAACAAGACGCTCGCTGAAGCGGTCCAGCAATTCCCCTGCTACCAGCAGTCCGATGATCGGGACGAATTGCGCGGCCGACATCAACAGACCGATCTGAAATGCGCTCAACCCAAGCGCATTCTGCATATAGCCGCCGATCGCGCCGAAACCTTGGACAAGAAAGCAGGCGCTTGCTTGCGCGATCGTTGCCGCCACAAGCACCAGCCATCGATAGGAGGCTTGATCGGGCGCATAGCTTTTGGCCGCGACATTCAGCGTACTGCTCATTTCGGCAACTCCAAGCGAGCAAACGTCAAGCGCCGCCGCCGTATGTCATGTATAACAAAGATTGGGGAACTCAGTTAGGCGATCGCAAGCGTTTTCAACGTTTCAAGATACGCATCGCAGACTGAAGTCAGGCCAAGCCGATCTGAAATGCGTTCTGCATCAAGTTCCGCCTCCACGCCGTTGCGCTGCAATTCGGCAAGCGCAATCTGTCCAAGGCGCACATTGGTCGTCCGATTGATTTGTCCTTGCCCATCGACTTCATAAGGAGTGTCTTCCATTCCGAACCGGAAGATATCGACACCACTGTCCGGTTGTGCCGCATAGACCGCAAGGCGACGCAACGCGCACATTTTTTCGCCGGCGAACGGGCCGACATCGACTTCTTTGAAGTTCTCGGCAGCTTGATCGGGAATGACGGCCGCGCCGGCGCTGATCGTGATGTTGCGGCGCTTTTCCGGCTTGCCGATATCGAATTCCAAGCGCTTGGCCGCGTTCACGACTTGCTTGAACTCCGCGTAGTTGGCCGGGAATGGAAGTTTGGGCGAGAAGCCAAACAACAGGGTGATGTTTAATTGGCCGCTTCCGCCCAACTGCAACCAGGGATGCTCGATGGCAAAGCGCGTCATGGCGTAGCTGCGAACGAATTGCACCCACTCGACTTCGTGCAGCAGGTGCATTCTGTTGCGCCATTCGAGTGCCTGGCGATAGGTTTCAAACTGCACATGGGCCGAGGAGGCGCCATAATTGGAACCCCGGGCGGTGGAGTTTGAATTGATCGTCACCTCCTCAACGTCTCTTGAGGGGATGTAGGAACGGATCGCTTCTGCGAATTTCTTATCTTCAACAAGGTCCTGCGTGAGATTTTTGAAGCGGCGCTCAAGGTCGCGAATGATCTGCAACTCAATTGCAGCCTGTATTGTGACGAAATGAGCGCCCCCAAGATGGACGGGGATCGCGCATTGGCTAACGCGCTCCCATTCGCCTGTTCTGCGAATGCTTTCCTGAATTTCCGATCCGTTCCGGCTGGCGCCGAAGCTGATCAGCATGTCCGGACACTTGGACTGAACGAGCCGGCTAACCGCCTGGTACACGGTGTTGTCTGTCGACTGTTCGCGCGAAAAGAAATTCCTGGCGTGATAATGGTAATAACGGACGCCAATTTCATATAAATTCTTGGCTTCCAAAGCAATATCGTCTTTTCTGACGGGAATATCCACACCTGTATAGATCTCGTCTAACAGTTTATCTCCTGTTTTCCGATGATTTAATGGCGTAAATTTTGCTCCGGTCGAAGCACATCCAAGAATTACACGATTACGATTATTCATGGCCTGCTCTGATGATAGAATGACTGGGCGCTCTAGGTAGACTGGCAGCTGTTTTGATTCCCCTAAAAGCGACCCGAAAATACTTCATAAAAATATATGTATAGATAGAAATAAATCCTTTGGTTGTGCCAACAATGGCGCGCTGTTGCGCCCGGAGGCCACGGATTCAGATGGAATGAATTGTGGTCAGCTTCTCCGGGATCGGTTCAATCCCACGGCTGAATCCTCACGCTGCGCTGCCGTAGGCGGACAACCTTTGACTGTGCTGCTGGAATTTCGCTTCGTTTCCCTAAAAAAATTCATCAGAAACGGGGATGGGGCGGGCGCCAACTCTGTGCGGGCGTTGCCGGTGAGCGATGTGTTGCGTATCGTCCGCCAAAATGACCGGGCGGCTTCGCGCCCGCGAAGGGGGAGTAGTTCAAATGACTGGCTGGTTTTCAGGTTTGGTGCTCGGATTCCTATTCGTCTCGGTGCTCGGCGCGCCCGTATCAGCGCAAACAGACACATGTAAAAACCGCGGTCAGCTCGACACGCTTTATTGCGATGATGATGGCGACCTTGTCGCCGATGCGCCGAAGGATCCGAAAAAGTGGCGCGATCCGTCAGCTCTGGTGTTTGCCTATACGCCGGTTGAAGATCCCGCGCTCTATCAGAACGCGTTCAAGCCGTTCACCGATCATCTGGCGCAGTGCACGGGCAAGCGGGTCGTTTACTATCCCGTCCAATCGAACTCGGCCGAGATCGAAGCGATGCGATCCGGCCGACTGCATATTGCAGGATTTTCCACGGGGCCGACGGGTTTTGCCGTCAACATGGCGGGTGCGGTGCCATTTGCCACCAAAGGCAATGAAAAGGGCGTGCAGGGGTATCACCTGCTTGCGATCGTGAAGAATGACGGTCCGTATCAGAAGCTTGCAGACCTCAAAGGCAAGCGCGTCGCCCACACCTCGCCATCGTCAAATTCAGGCAATCTGGCGCCGCGCGTGTTGTTCCCGCCGGAAGGGCTCAAACCTGATGAAGATTACAAGCCGCTGATGTCGGGAGGACATGACAAGTCCACGCTCGGGGTCAATTCCGGCGACTACGACATGGCGCCGGTCGCGTCGGACGTCTACGATCGGATGGTCGATCGCGGCACCGTGAAAGGCAACGATTTCCGCATCATTTATAAGAGCGCGGTGTTTCCGACGTCGTCGTTTGCTTATGCACACGATTTGAAACCGGACCTCGTCAACAAAATCAAAGAGTGCTTTTTTTCGTTCCACTTCACGCCGGAGATGGTCAAAGAGTTCAACGGCGATGACCGCTTCGTGCCCCTCACCTATAAAGAGACATGGGCGGTGGTGCGCGAAGTCGCGGAAAAAACCGGCACGCCGTACAACAAGTCCGCCTATGAGGCAGAATCCAAACGCGAAGCAGACGCGCTCGCGAAAAAGCAGCAGCAACAGCAGCAGGCTCCTGCACCATCAAAACCATGAGCTTGCAAATGGGGGCGCTTGCGCAGGGCGAGGTGCGGGCGGCGGGCGCGGTGCCGCCGCGCTTGCTTGTCATCAAGAACCTGCGCAAGGAATATCGCGCCGGTATTGTTGTGCTCAAAGATGTTTCGCTTACGATCAGCGGGCGAGGCATGACGGCAATCATCGGGCCGTCCGGCACCGGAAAATCGACATTGATCCGCTGCATCAATCGTCTGGTCGATCCGACCTCCGGCGAGATCCTGTTCATGGGCGAGGATCTGGCGAAACTTGGCGGGCGCGAATTGCGTCGCGCCCGTCGCCGGATCGGGATGGTGTTTCAGGAATACAATCTGGTCGAACGGCTTTCGGTTATCGAGAATGTATTATGCGGCCGGCTCGGTTATGCGCCGCTGTGGCGGATCTGGCTGCGCAAGTTCGTGGCCGAAGATGTCGACAGCGCATTCCAGTTGCTGGACGAGGTTGGGCTTGGCGACTTCGCGACGCAGCGCGCCGATCAACTCTCAGGCGGTCAACGGCAGCGGGTCGGAATTGCCCGGGCTTTGATGCAAGAGCCGGATTTGATGCTGGCGGATGAGCCGACCTCGTCGCTTGATCCGAAAAGCTCCGTCGAGATCATGGAGTTGCTCGCGCGCCAGGCAGGCGAGCGCGACATTCCGGTGATCGTCAACATTCATAATGTGGAACTCGCGCGGCGATACGCGGATCGCGTCATCGGCATGTCAAAAGGCGGGATTGTGTTTGATGGTCCGCCGCAGGCGCTCGAAGACAAGCACTTGCTCGCAATCTATGGCGGGGAAGGATGGCTCGATTGAAAGTAGTGCGTCTGGACAGCATGAATCTGTGGTTTCCGCGATGAGCGCTGCGCCCTCCGTGTCTCCGCCCCGTGTTGCGTTTCCGCCGAATTGGCCGATGCGGATCGTGCTCGTGCTGCTTGCGGCGTACGTGATTTATGCCGGGTCCATTCTCGACATAACCTGGCCGCGCTTTCTGCAGGGGCTCGATCACGGCAGGCATTTCCTTATCCGCATGTTTCCGCCAAATGTCGCGCCTGACAAGCTGCAGCTGCTACGCGACGGCATGATCGAAAGTTTGCAGATCGCGGTTCTTGCCACAATTTTCGGTGTGGCCCTATCGCTCCCGCTTGGCTTTGCCGCGGCGCGCAACCTCAGTGTCGCTCCGCTTGCCTGGGGGGCGCGCGCGTTCATTGCTCTCTTCCGTTCGTTTCACCCGGTGATCGTCGCCATTCTTTTCGTCAAGGCTGTGGGCTTCGGTGCGTTGGCTGGTGTTCTCGCGCTGATCGTTGCCTCCATGGGCTTCATTTCCAAACTGGTTGCGGAAGCCGTTGAGGAGATGTCGATGAAGCAGGTCGAGGCGGTGCGGGCGACAGGGGCTTCGTTTCTTGCGGTTGTCGTCATGAGCGTGCTGCCGCAGGTGATTGCGCGGTTTATCGGCTTTTCGTCCTATCAGCTTGATTCCAATTTGCGCAATTCGGCACTGGTGGGGCTTGTCGGCGGTGGCGGCATCGGTGCGACCCTGTTCACGGCCTTTCAGCGGTTCGACTACGATTTTGTTTTGACCATCGTGCTGGCCATCATCGCCATCGTCATGGTGGGCGAGGTGATCTCCGGATGGACACGGAGATTGTTCCGGTGAGTGCGGCAGCCCAAGCGGATAATGGCGTGCTGCGCCATTGGCAGCGTTTCACGCCCGTTCAGAGAATCGCGCGCTCAAGCTTCTATCTGTTTGTTGTGATCGCCATTGTCTGGTCGTTTCGCACTATCGAGATCATTCCCGAATTCCTCTACGACGCGCCGGAACAAACAGTTGATCTGTTTGCGCGCATGTGGCCGATCGATTGGGCCTGGTACCCGAAAGTCGTACACGAGGCCTTGATTGAGACGCTGCACATCGCAACGTTGGGAACGATCCTTGCTGTTGTGGTCGCCGCGCTCGTTTCGTTGCTGGTTGCGCGCAATCTAACGCGCTCCCTTATCGGCAATCTCATCGGGCAGTTCATATTGGTGGCAACCCGCTCGGTTCACGCGATGGTGTGGGCGCTGTTTTTTGTGGCGGTGTTTGGGCCCGGTGCGCTCGCCGGCACGCTTGCCATCGCCGTGCACTCGATTGGATTTACCGGCAAGTTTTTGTCCGAGGCGATCGAGGAGGTGCGCCAAGGCCCGATCGAGGCGCTGAAAGCGGCCGGCGCATCGCCGATGGCCATTTTGCTGAAGGGCTATTGGCCGCAGGTGAAGCCCGCTTTCCTGTCGGTGGCCATGTTTCGCTGGGAC
>DATAIA010000049.1:0-4385 GCA_036262895.1 Xanthobacteraceae bacterium | reverse complement strand
AAGACGCGCAAGCGGCGTCTCGGGGATTTCACGTGGGCAGGCAGATTGAAGCTGTTGCGCCGCTTTGGCTGCAGCCGCCTTGAACTCGTCGAGCGCGGCAAGTTGATCGTTTGTGGGCTGGATCGTTTCTTCGATTCGCTCGAATGGCCACTGCGTGATCCCGGCGGTCCCATCGCCGCAAAGATCCGCGAACTGCTGCGACTGAGGGCTGCGCGCGCTCCCCCGCGAACGTCGTGTGCCCCCACCAGCACTTGGGATGTTCCCCGTTATATCTGCACTGGCATACCCACCGCCGTCGCCTGACCCATAACCGTAGCCATAAAGCCCGAGTACGTTACCGTAAGCGTAATCCCAGAAACCGCCATCGTAGATGCTGTAGTCGCTCGGCCACAGCGCATAGCTCACGATGTCATCATAGGCATATGGCCAAAACACGGGGCCAGCCCATCCAACGAAGCCTCCATGAAATTTGCGTCGTGCTTCGCGCCTTTCTTCGAAACGATGAAAGTTTGCATGTTTGCTGAAATCTCTATCTCTGCTTCGGGCGTCTCTGTCTCTGTTTCGATTGTGAGTTGCTGCGAGCCCCGCTGCCGCTGCGGCACCTGCCGCACCCGCGGTAATGGCCGCATTGCGATTGAATCTTCCCGGACGGAATTGCGCATTCCTGCCATTTTGTTGATCGCGGCGCATTTGCGCATTCCGGGACCGGGTCGTTTGTCGATTCACTGACCCCGCACGTCCGCCAGCGGGCCCAGTGAATTGCCTGTTCGTTGCCCGGCTGGACTGGCGGGTCGCGGCCCGATTATTGACAGTCCGATTGCGCCCATTGCTTTGCGTGAATGAGCGGGCGGCACGACCCTGACGGTTCACCGAACGGCCAGAAGATGCGTTGCCAGGCCCGGAAATGCGAGGTCCGGAAACATGCGGCGCGGCAGCCGGACGTCCCGCCTGTGGTACCGAACGTGCACCAAAATTCCTTTGCGGCGCGGCGTGGACACGCGGCGCGGCAATCCTGGGCGCTGCGCTGGCCCGAGGAGGAGCGCTCATACGCGGAGCAGACACATGCGGCGCTGCGTTGACGCGAGGAGCCGCAGGGGCAGCGCGCGGTGCGGCGGGAGCGGCATGTGGGGCGGCAGGAGCAGCACGCGGTGCCGCTGGAGCAGCACGTGGCGCCGCCGGAGCGGCCTGCGGTCCGCCACCCCCGCCCGGCTTATGCTGAGCGCTCACGGAGCTCGATGCGAGCGCTAACGCGGCAACCAAAATCAATTTGGTCAGACGAACGGAATGCACACCGCTCATGGTCGTCCTCCCACCAACAGCCCAGCCTTCCCGCAATCGGGATGCGGCTTCGATGAGATTCAACTCATGGCGTGCAATTTGGTTTCTTGTGTGGCTGAAGTCACCAAACAATTTCCAAGCAGGAAATGAATTTTTATTCAGATCAAAGATTACATCGAAAGCATCGAGCTTGTTTGGTTGACCTGCCCTCGATGAAATTACCAGCGCTCGTAGAAGCCGTTTTGCAGCGAGAATGGCGCATTGGAATGAAAACCATACAACGGCTGCAAATAGACCGGACTTTGGTAAAAAGGCTGATCGCCGCTTGGCTCGTATCGAACGCGATGCGTTTCGATCGGATTGCTTCCCGAGACAACGATACGCGTATTGTCGGCTCCCTCTTTCTGCACTAACGCAAAAAGGGTTGCCGCATGTGTCGGATGCAATCGCACACAGCCATGGGAAGCAGGGCCACCCAATTGGGATATTTCGTAGCTGCCGTGGATGGCAAAGCCGCCTTGAAAGAAAATCGAATGCGGCATCGGCGAGTTATAATATTTGCGGGAAAACCAGCTGCGCGCGAGGCGTTGCGGATGGTAGACGCCATTCGGCGTGCCGTAGCCTGCCCGTCCCGTCGAAATTTCCCAGGAGTGGAGCGGCACGCCATCTATGCTCACTGACATGCGCTGGGTCGACTTATCAATCGACACCACGATATTGGCGATCGCTTGATTGGCCGCGCCCTCGATAAGGCAAAGCGCAACGGCAACACCCACCATGCCAAGGCGGCGCATTGACGGACCCTTTGATCAATTCGTCGGAATTCAAAGATCGGGTTGCGGCTCAGCCCAGAGCCGAACCGTGAATGCCCATGTGCGCCATTGGTTCCGTTTACATCTTAGAAACCTGCATACACGACAGCGCGCACATCACGCGTAAATGTGCGCGCGTCAAAAAAATCTTGTCAATCACAGATCAAAATTTCGCGAGATCGGGATCGCCATCGAATTCGGCGCTGCAAAACGTGCCGCCCTGATACCAGTCGCCGATTGGATCGGACGGTAGCTTGGCCTGAGCTGCCAAAGCCGCTTCGGCAAAATCCTCCGCCCGGCCGGAGGGTTTGTAACCGTATTTGAACGCGGCGGCATTATCCCACCAGCTTCGTTCATTATGCGAAGCGCCATAGAAAATTTCGTAGCGGATATCGGGATGCTCAAAGCCGATCCGAATCAGTTGCACGAGATCATCCGGATGAAGCCAGATCGCAAGCCGCCGCCTGTCGATCGGCTGGTCGCCGAAATTACCGATACGCAGACATGTGACGCGCAGGCCGTGTTTGTGGGCATACATCGCGCCAACCGCTTCACCGAAAGCCTTGCTGATGCCATAGCGCGAATCCGGCCGGACTGGAGCATCGACCCCGATCTTGCGCTGGCGCGGATAAAATCCGACCGCATGATTGGATGAAGCAAAGATGACGCGCTTGACTTTGTGCCGCCGCGCGGCCTCGAACAAATTGTAGCAGCCGACAATATTGGCGTTGAGAATATCGTCCCAGAGATGTTCGATCGATATGCCGCCGAGATGGACGATACCTTCCACCCCCGCCACCGCTTTGTCGAGTTCGTCGGGATTGGCAAGATCGGCACGAACGAATGTCTCGTTCGGCTTTAGATCGGCGGGCGCGCGCAGATCGCTCCAACGCAATTGCGGATAAATGCCGGGAAGCAACTGGCGTAAACGCGTTCCGATGCCGCCCGATGCGCCAGTGACAAGAACTGATTGCATGATATCCCCGCGGATTGTTTGATTGAAACGTCTGTGACGAGTGACGTGACGTGTGCGGCCGGAATTCGGAGAAATGCGGCGCGATCTCATGTGCTTGCAAGCTTGACACTTCGTTGCTTGATAACGCCTCGTTCTTGACACTTGGGTTGCACGTACTAAGGTCGTCATTCATATGATGGCTAACACGACCCCATGCAGGGATCAACGTTTGCTGCCCCGCTGAGAAGGTCGACCAAGATGAGAGTTTGGGAGAACGTCCAGCGCAGGAGCACGACATGGATCGCCGCACCGTTATTCGTCTTGGAGGAATGGGGGCGATTACCGCTCTCGGCACCCGCTTCACAACATCAGTTGCTGCCCAAACCAAGATGACGCTCAAAGCGTCGGACGTACACCCCGCAGGGTATCCGACGGTCGTTGCCGTAGAGAGCATGGGCAAGAAGCTCGAACAAGCAACGAGCGGACGCTTAAGCGTTCAGATGTTCGCGTCCATGCAGCTCGGCGGCGAGAAAGAGGCAATCGAACAAGCACAGATCGGCGCCATTCAGCTGGCGCGCGTGAGCGTCGGTGCACTCGGGCCGGTGATCGAAGATCTCAACGTCTTTAATCTCCCGTTTCTGTTCCGCAACACTGCTCATATGCAGAAAGTGATCGACGGCGAGATCGGGCAGGAACTACTCGATAAAGTCACCAACAATCCCAAGGCAGGGCTTGTCGGTTTGTGCTGGATGGATGCCGGCGCCCGCAATGTCTACGACACCAAGAGGCCCGTTAAAGCAATCGATGATCTCAAGGGTCTCAAGGTTCGCGTCATGGGCAACCCCATGTTCGTCGAGATGATGAATGCACTCGGCGGCAACGGCGTTGCGATGGGCTACGACCAGGTGTTCAGCGCATTACAGACCGGCGTGGTTGACGGCGCGGAGAACAATCCGCCGAGCTTCGTCTTCGACAATCATTACACGGTTGCCAAATATTATACCCTCACCGAACACTTGATTGTTCCTGAAATGCTGGTCTTCTCGCGAAAAGCCTGGGACAGCTTGTCAAAATCCGATCAGGACCTCGTCAAGCAATTTGGCCGCGAGGCGCAGGCTGAAGAGCGGGTATTGTGGGCCAAATACGAAAAGCAGGCACTGGAAAAGGCCCAAGCCTCCGGCATTCAGGTGATCGAAATCGCTGATAAAAAACCATTCCAGGATGCCGTCAAACCGGTCTGGGATAAATACGGACCGCGCTTTGCTGAAATGATCAAGCGCATCCAGGCGGTGCAGTAAGCTGTAGCGCGGGTTGCCCAACACACTGGGGGACCGAATGGG
>DATAIA010000048.1:0-2044 GCA_036262895.1 Xanthobacteraceae bacterium | reverse complement strand
GCAACGCCAAGCCGCGTGCGTTGGTTGAAGATGTAACGCACGGCATCGACAGTCAGCGACAGGCGGTTGCGATCGACTTTGGGCGATGACGAAATCGAATAAAGCCGCGGCTGTAACGGTTCGAGTGCTTCGATGAAGGCTTCGGGATCGGAGCGAAGCCCTGAGAATTTTTCAAGCGCCGCCAGTACATCAAGGCTTGCGGCATCTCCGTCGGGATCATCGCCTGCGGCCAGCGCCTTGGCTTTCTGCCGCCGGTCGCCGCCCGTAAGATAGGAGATCAACTGGAACAAACTGTCGGGTGCCGGAGCAAGCGACATATCGGCGACCAGCACCTCGCGCAGCGTGCGGCCGGCAATCGGAAAGTCACTGGGCACGCGAAGGGCGGCAATGATGGAATCGACAAGCGCCGGATCGTTGGTCGGAAACAGACCGAATGAATCGCCCACCGCATAATCGAGGCCGCTGCCGGTGAGATCGAATTCGATGTGCCAGGTTTCCTTTTCGGATCCCGGTTTGTTGAGCCTGGTGCGGGAGAGGAATGTGGCCTCGAGCGGATTGTCCCGCGAGCGACCGGGTTGTCCTTGATTCGCTTCGACAGTTTCGGCAGGCGAAACAAATTTCGCCACGGGTTGCGTAGCGGGTGCTGCCTCAAGCTCTTCATGGAGCGTCTTGAGCATGCGGGCGGTTTCTTTTCCGCCCGGAACGCACAGATTAAGACGCGCCTCGGCGCGCAGCGCCAGTGCATTTGAATAATCCTCGCACGTGTAGCCGCACTGGCCGCAATCTTGCTGCGCCATGGCGGCCATCATCCGGCGACGCAAGGGCCGGCCGGCGGCAAGCACCATACGTTCATTGATCGATAATGTTTGATCGTGCCAGGGTGCACTGCCGTCATCGCCATCATCAAGCGGGCCGGCGGGCTCCGACGGTGGCGCAAACGTTGTTGCATCCGCGAGCGGTATCGGCGCCGTACCGCTATCGAGCGAGATCAGTCCGGAGAAAAAGCCGCTCAACCATGCGCGCTGTTCCGGCGTGAATGGCGCAGTTTCCGGGAGCGCGGTTTGAATTATCGGACGGGGCTGCGCGTTCATCCTGCAGCCTCCATCGAGCACATCGCTTTGAGCGCTTCGAGCTCGTGCCGGCGGGTGAAGGCAAGGAATGTTTCCTGTTTGGTTGCGCGATTCTCGAGGTAAACCTTGAGCATGCGCTCGACCAATGCCGGTGCATTCTCCGCCTTGACGTCGCGATAAATCTCGCGGCCGAGCGCGGCGTCGGGTCCGAAGCCGCCGCCGACGTGCACGTGATAGCCCTCGACCGTGTCGCCGTCCGGGGAGGCTTCAACCTTCGCCGCGATCAAGCCGATATCGCCGATGTAATGCTGTGCGCAGGAATGATGGCAGCCGGTGAGATGAATATTCACCGGACTATCGAGCGCGACTCGAGGCTCGCACCACGCTGCGATCGCTTCCGCGTGTTGTTTGGTGTCGGATGCGGCGAAGCGGCAGCCTGCATTGCCGGTGCAAGCGATGAGACCGGCGCGGACTGAACTGGCCTTGGTTGAAAGGCCGAGCGCTTCGATGGCGGCCTGCACGGCAGCCACATTCGTATCCGCCACGCCGGAAATCAGCAGGTTCTGCCAAACCGTCAGGCGGATATCGCCGTCGCCAAATTCGTGGGCGATGGCGGCAAGGCCGCGGATCTGCGCCGATGTGAGTTTGCCGACCGGCAGAACGATGCCGATCCAGTTGAGGCCTTGCTGCTTCTGCGCATGCACGCCGATATGTGCGGCGCGATCGAAGGCGGGGCGGGGCAGGATGGCGTCGGTGGGGGCGGAAACTAGTGGCGATCCAAATTTTTGTTCGACGGTGATGAGAAATTTTTCGAAACCCCAGGAATCGAGCAAATATTTGAGGCGCGCCTTGGCTCTGTTGGTGCGGTCGCCGTTCTCGATGAAGACGCGCACGATTGCATCTGCAAGTTTGCTTGCGTCCGCCGGTTTCACGATGATGCCGGTGTCGCGGGCAAAATCCTTGTGTCCGGTGAT
>DATAIA010000047.1:0-2845 GCA_036262895.1 Xanthobacteraceae bacterium | reverse complement strand
GTGGGCGGTTCTGGCGATCAATGCGTCGATGTTCGCCGTCGAGATCGGCGCCGGTCTGCACGCTGGCTCGGCGTCGCTCCAAGCCGACGCACTCGATTTCCTGGGTGATGCGGCGAATTATGGAATCAGTCTCTTCGTCGTGGGCATGTCGCTGCGCCATCGCGCCGGTGCGGCGCTCGCCAAGGGCGTTTCGATGGGCCTCTTCGGAACTTGGGTCTTGTCCGTTGCCATCTGGCACCTTTATTCCGGCACCAGACCGGAAGCCGTCACCATGGGTGCGGTCGGCATCGTAGCCCTTGCGGCAAATGCGGTCTCGTTCGGATTGCTGTGGGCCTATCGCGGCGGCGATTCCAACATGCGATCGGCGTGGATCTGCACGCGCAACGATGTTTTGGGAAACCTCGCGGTGCTGCTCGCTGCCGCCGGCGTCTTCGGGACCGGCACCGGATGGCCCGATATCGTCGTTGCTGTCGTCATGGCCTGTCTTGCCCTCCAGGGCGCTTGGCTCGTCGTCAGGCATGCCGCGTCGGAATTGACCATTGGGAATTCTAGTCACGCTCCGGAGTGGCACTTTCCAGATCGACGCAGGAGAAGCCCGGCAATCGCTGGGCGCGGTTGCCGCTGGTCGTGATGTTGACGATCGGACTGCTGCTTCGTTGATGCACTGTGCCTGCTGCGATCTCCCCTTCGCCAAAAAGGCCGACGACGACTGGAGGTAAGCCGAGGAGAGCGTTAGCGGTAACGATAAAGGCTCCTTTGCCGGGGACGCGATAGACGGCTAACGCCGTGCCGAAGGGCGCTCCAATCCCGAAGGCAATAGTCGCTGCTGACAGGCTTACGCCGAGCGACAGGATGACAACGTCGCGCAGTTCTGCATCGAAATGGCCAATAAGCCGGGCGGCCGTATCAAGGGCTCGTACAAAATCATTCATTCCGTATTTCTAATGCCATACCGGGCGAACAAGCAAAATCGCGCAATAGGCCGTGGTTCGGCACTGCCTTGCGCAAGTTCAGATGATCATTCAAGGTTGTGCCTGTCGCAAATCAAATCCGAATATATTGGTGATGCAGCCCGCCCAGGATTGGAAGGCGAAGAATACGCCCTGCCCTCTGAACCGTGCGCGATAGGGGCGCATTTTTCCGGCAGGGAAAGGTCGTCGAACGCCTGACCATCAGCCCGATCCCATCTCTGGGGGTCGGGTTTTTTTGAAACACGCTGCGACTGCAAAAGGACTGGCGCAATTGCTTCGGTGGGTGCATGCTTTAGCAGCTGGATAGTTGCCCCGACCGCACGGACGCGGGGATGGGTGGTCGGGCTGCGAGGAGGGTTGGCCATGCGTCATAAACCACTACTCGACAGTCAGGTCGCTTATACAGCGGACGCGATCGGTCTTGGGTTGCTTCCCATCGCTATGGCGTTTGCCGCAGTCCTCATTCCGTGATCGCTAGCAGGCTGCGGAAAAAGTATCGCAGATCGGCTGCGATTGTGATTCCTTTTGTCCTGTTGAATCGGGGACCGAGGATAGCCGATGCGTGGCACAGATGAGGGGGGCTTTGTCACGTTAGCGGATGATAGGTGCGACAAATCCAGCATTCAATCGCGATCACGCCGCAGCAGTCACCACGCGCCACGTCTGCATGGCCGAGGCTCGGAATGACCGGTGTATTTTCGCTGAGATGAGGTGACGCTGGACGTTGAAGGTGTTGTAGGTGGCAGCGTGGACGGACAGAAATCGTTGGGCTGATCCCGCACTCTTGAACCCCTGCATTTTGCGCTCCCGTCGTCGGGTCGGTTGATGCGAGTTCTCCGCTCGGTTATTGCGTCATCGCCCGCGTTCATGGCGACGGGACAGCCCAAGCTCACGGGCGGCCGCGCCGTAGGATCGAAGATCGTCGGTCACAAGCTTGTCCAGAACAAAGGCCATTTTCTTGAGCAGTTTCCGCCGGCTTGGTTTTCTCAAAGCAGCTTCTTGCGGGCTGCAAAAGCATTTTTTTAGACTGCGACCGCCGCCTCGTCGATCTGGCCGGCGGGTCGCCGAGGCGGGTGAAGGGCTGTCGCGGCTTTATGCCTCGATCGAGGCCGGCACCATCGACGGTACCGATCCCATGCTCAAGGAACGCGTGGCAGCTCTGAAGGCGACCCGGGATCGGGCTCTCGAGGCCTCGATTGCGGA
This sequence comes from Xanthobacteraceae bacterium, assembly GCA_036262895.1. Lineage (GTDB taxonomy): Bacteria > Pseudomonadota > Alphaproteobacteria > Rhizobiales > Xanthobacteraceae > AP-16. The sequence goes on along the minus strand of DATAIA010000047.1, from coordinate 671 downwards.
AGCGGAGCGGTACACACGGGAAGCCGATCAAATCCGGCTCGCGACTGCAGCGATGTCGCTACTCGAAGCGCAAACCGAGAACGAAGTTTGCCCAAACCGTCCCTTCCAGTTTGGGAATTTTCCGGAAAGATCAGGACAAACAAAGTGATGATGAACCGGCTGGCGCTCCCTAGGGGGCCGAAATACGGAGAAAATTCAGATAATTAGCTGGAAGTGGGACAAGGCGACGTTCCATGGGATCATTATGCTTTCCAATGCAATTGTCCCACGTAATTTCGCAATGATCAGAATTGTGGCTGCAATCGCGGCGTCAAAACAGTCGTGGTCATCTATTCCGGACGCTACTGGATGTAGCCGGGCAACAATCGCGAAAATTGCCCGCCGCGCAAAGGTTGCTAGCGCAAACTGACGCCCGCGCCACCACTGGCGGACGGGCGGGCGGTTTCTCCTAATAGGGAGGGACCGCCTTTATCCGCAGCAGCCTATACCCTAGGCTCCCGGCCCATCGCTCTTGCCGCAGCCCAATCCCTTGTTGCAGGCTCCGATCGGCGCCCAATCATTCCGACTGCGGTTTATGCGTAAAGTACCCACCAATCTTACCACCAACCTTACCAAACCAGTGTTTTTCAGCAGAAATGACTTCCTCGTTGTAGTAGTCGTCCAGTTCGGCG
>DATAIA010000046.1:0-4817 GCA_036262895.1 Xanthobacteraceae bacterium | reverse complement strand
CCTTTGCTTAGCGTAAGAATGCGTGCGGGTTTCGGAAGCCATCAGGCTCGCTCCGCTTTGATAATTTCAGTCATGGTGACACCGAGCTTGTCCTCGACCAGCACCACCTCGCCGCGCGCAACGAGGCGATTATTTACGTAGATGTCGATTGCTTCACCGACCTTTCGGTCAAGCTCCATCACGGTTCCCGGACCGAGCTTCAGCAATTGTGCAACATCCATGCGGGCACGACCGAGCACGGCCGATACTTGCACCGGTACATCGAAAATTGCCTCAAGGTCGGCGGCGCTTTTGCTGACTGTATCGGTATCATCCAATGCTGTTGATGGGGCGCTCGCTTCTTCCTTCAACAATTCATCCGGCGCTCCTTCGAGGTCGGGGAGCGGGACTTTTGTTTCATTGTCACTCATCGCTCGAACCTCCAGGGTATCAGTTCAATCCGGCTTCGCCGCGCCGCGTTGTGATGTACCGGTTCACCGCTTCATCGATTGTCTTTTCAACGGCGGCGCGGTCGCGCACGATGCCGCCGTCCGCCCATTCGATGCGGCAGTCGCCCGGCGCGATCTCAGGTTCTGCGAGCACGACCAGGCGCCCGTCGAATCCCCGGGTTTTCGCGATGGTTTCAAGGTGTTCGCGCGCTTCATCATAAAGCGCGTCGTTGACGCGCACGACCACGTGGGGCGCTGCAAACAGGTGCATGAAGCAGTCCACTGCCAGCGCTTTGAGTTCGGCAAAGGGCTCCTGTGCGATCAATTCGGGCACAAGTTTTTTTGCGACGGCGACAGCGACTTCGACGGATTCGGCTTCCAGCCGCGTTTCCAGCATCCGTAACCCGCTTTGATAATTTGCAAGTGCCCCGGCAATGCTTTCCAGCGCGGCAGCAATCCGTTCCCGCGTAAGTTGGGCGGCACGCTCGGCTTCAGCAATGCCCTTTGCTTCGGCTGCCGCGAAGCCTTTGCGATATCCGTTCGCTTCCGCATCCGTGAGTGCGACTGTGTGGGCACTGAGCGTAACGGTCGGCTCGGCTTCCTCGACCTTTTCGCCGGCACTGAAATCAACATCAAACAGGAAACGCGGTCGAGCGGTCATGGGAGACCTCTTCCGCGCAGCGGTCTGATTGGCACGTTATCAGCGATCGGGGCGATTACGTTCATGTCCTGCCTCAATAAACCAGTTCGTCGTCGCCACGGTTCTTCGAAATCATGAGCTCGCCTTTTGCAGCGAGGTCCTTGGCAAGGTTGACCAGCAATGCCTGCGATTCATCAACGTCGCGCAACCGCACCGGTCCGAGCGCCTGCATATCGTCGACCAGCATTTTGGCCGCACGGGTCGACATATTGGCGAGGAAGAATTGACGGACGGCGTCGGAGGCGCCTTTGAGCGCGATCCCGAGCTTGTCCTTATCGACGTGGCGCATCAGCGTCTGAGCCGACCCGGCATCGAGTTTGATGAGGTCGTCGAAGGTGAACATCAGTTGTTTGATGCGTTCGGCGCTTTCGCGGTTTTGCTCCTCAAGCGTGGTCAGGAAGCGCGTTTCGGTTTGCCTGTCGAAGTTATTGAAAATCTCGGCCATCACTTCATGTGCATCTCGCCGCCGTGTTTGCGAGAGGTTCGACATGAATTCGGTTCGCAGCGTGTTCTCCACCCGCTCGATCACGTCTTTCTGTACTGCTTCCATGCGCAGCATGCGCATGACGATATCCAGAGCACTTTCTTCCGGCAAAATCGCGAGTACCCGGGCCGCGTGTTCGGGACGAATTTTGCCGAGGATAACGGCGACAGTTTGCGGATATTCGTTCTTGAGATAGTTCGCGAGCACCTGCTCCTGGACGTTGGAAAGCTTCTCCCACATGTTGCGTCCGGCCGGACCGCGGATCTCGTCCATGATGTTCGAGACGCGATCTCCCGGCAAATGCTGCTGGAGCAGGCGTTCAGTGGCATCATAATTGCCCAATAGCGCGCCGGATGCGGAGAGGCGTCCGACAAACTCCAGCAGCAGAGCTTCGACCGATTCCGGTTCGACGCTGCCGAGTGTCGACATAACGATCGAAAGCTGCCGCAATTCGTCATCGTCAAGCAGCTTCCAGATCCGGTCGCCATATTGCTCGCCGAGCGCCAGCATCAGGACCGCGGCGCGTTCCGGGCCAGGAAGTTGTTTGGCTGGAGAACTTCCTTGCCGGCTGGCGAGCGAGGCGACGAGGTCGGAAATATCGGTTTGGGTTTCTGCTGCCATGGTTGAACGTCAATTTGGTGTATCGTGGAGCCATTGACGAATGATCGAGACGGTCTCGTGCGGATTTTGCTGGGCGAGCTCACCGACTTTCTGAATCGATTGTTGTTGGATCTCGCCCTGAGACGTTGCGATCTTAATCATCTTCGCGGCATGATTACTAAGCTGGGGCGGGCTTTCTTCTTCGTCTTCCAGGCTGACCGTCGTGCCCTCCGGCGTCACAACTTTGGGCTCCGGCGTGATGACGCGGCGGACCAGCGGGCGCACCACTACAAGCAGGACGACAAGGCCAAGCACGCCCATCACGATCCATTCGATGGCGCGCATAATGTCGTCTTTGGTCAGCTGCAGGTAGGCCATCCAGCCGGTTGGTTCGGGGAAGGGGTTGCCCGGCTGATCGGCAAAGCGGAGGTTGATGACCTCAACCTGATCGCCGCGACCTTGGTCGAAGCCGACAGCGGAGCGGACCAGCGCTGAAATACGGTCAATTTCTTCTTTCGTGCGTGGCTGGTAGTTGACGTCGCCATTTTCGGCTTTCGCATAGGTGCCGTCCACCAAAACCGCGACGGATACCCGCTTCACGCGCCCGCCTTCGCTTACTTCGGTCTTGGTGACGCGGGAGATTTCGTAATTCGTGACCTCTTCACTTTTTTTGCTTTGCTCGCGCGGGTTTTGAGCATCGTTTCCTCGCTGAGCGCCGGGCAATTCATTGCCGACCGTGACTTGGCCCTGGTTGTCGGTCGTGGCGCTCTGCTCTTCGCGGGTCTGGCTCGAGCGTAGCACTCGACCTTCGGGGTCGAACCGGTCGGATGTCTGAGTGATCCGGTTGAAATCGAAGTCAGCCGTGAGCTGGACACGGGCGCGGCCCGGCCCAACCACTTTCGATACGATCGATTCGACCTGTTCTTGCAGGCGACGCTCATAAGCAATCTGGCGTTCATCGGCACTGGTGTTCAATCCGGCGCCCTCGCCCTGGGCGCCGTCGGCAAGTAGTCTTCCTGCTTCGTCGACAATGGAAATGCGTTCAGGCTTCAACCCGTTAACTGCGGATGCAACCAGGTGGCGGATGGCGCGCACCTGTTGGGGCTCGAGAGCGCCTCGCACTTTGACGGCGATTGATGCCGTCGGCTCAATCTTCTCACGCGAGAAAAGCGGCCGCTCCGGTATCACCAAGTGAACGCGGGCGGCCTGGATTCGATCGATCGCGCGGATGGTTCGCGCGATTTCGCCTTCCAGCGCCCGGAGATGATTGATGTTTTGAACGAAACTGGTTGCGCTGAGCGTGTCGTTTTTATCAAAGATCTCATAACCAAGGCCGCCACCCTTTGGCAGGCCCGTCTCAGCAAGCTTCATGCGGGTGCGCGCAACCTTGTCACGCGGTACCAGGATAGTGGAGCCTTCGTTCTTAAGTTCGAAATGGATGCCCTGGCGCTCCAGGTCTTTCACGATGCTCGCCGAATCTTCGACCGTGAGGTCGGTAAACAGCGGCGTCATCTGCGGTGCTGTGACTTGCAGCAGAAGGAACGCAAATGCGCCGACCAAAGCGATCGTAACCGCGGCCATCGCGCCGAGCCGAGCGGCTCCTAACGATCTGAAGAACTCGACGAAGCCTTGCAAGGAAATCGCCCCTCGAAAACCGGCGTGCCAAGCACCCACTGGGCAAGATTTGCCCGGTTCATGGTTTCCATCTGGTTAACGCGGGGGGCGATTAGGCAATTTCAGCGGTAAATGAGGGGAAATGGTTATGGGTCCGTTTCGATGGACAGCCGTCATCACGCGTTTGAGCGAATCAAACGCGTGATGGGGCAGATGCAATCCGCTCGAAACCGGCGAGGGGCGTTTCGGGCGGGAAGTTTAAGGGGTCGGTTATTGCCGGTATTGCTGGATGCGTGTCGTACGCAATCCGGCAAGGCCATGGCGGTCGATCGAATATTGCCACGCCAGGAATTCCTCGACGGTAAGCGTGTAACGGCTGCACGCTTCCTCAAGCGACAACAGGCCGCCGCGCACCGCGGCAACGACCTCGGCCTTGCGTCGGATCACCCAACGCTTGGTACCGGGAGCCGGTAAGTCCGCGATCGTCAGTGGACTTCCGTCGGGTCCGATGACGTATTTCGCCCTCGGACGATGGGGCTCGGTCATATCTACTCTCACACACAAGACTGACTAACTGGTGCGAGAGTACGGGCCGCCACTTAAAATTTAGCTAAGCGTCGAGAGTAAAAAAGGAAACGAATTCTTACCGTGGTCTTACACTCAAGAGCTAGAACGTGACCACCTGGGTGACTTTGTCCACCCCGAATTGTTGTTGGTTAATTGTAAGCGCAGGTGGCGTTTTCTGAACGTCTACGCCTGTGACAATGCCTTGAACCTGGGTATCAAACTTGACCGGCTGCCCGCTGTCATCCTTGAGGGGTTTCCCATTTGCATCTGTCGCGGTGACCGTGATCTTGTAGGTTCTTCCATCAGGCAATTGCTCGCCTCTATTGTTATGGCCGTCCCAATTAAATTGTTGAGCCCCGGCTACTCCATTACGTGTCTGAGAGAATACGACTTGGTTGTCACTTGTGTCGGTCACTGAGACTGT
>DATAIA010000045.1:0-5913 GCA_036262895.1 Xanthobacteraceae bacterium | reverse complement strand
AGATCCCGGCAGGCGACGTGTCCGGTTGGATTGGTAGGGTCTGGTCGATCAACGATCGCACGCCTGATAAAGGGATACGACTGAGCCTAAGCGTGGACGTCGCGCTCAGAAGTGGTCCGTTAGGGATTGGGTTATTTTTAGGAAATCACGAAACCTACGGCATCAGAAAAGGGAGTACACATCCACATTCACCAACAATAATCTCGGTCGGCTCACCACTTTACGATATCGCAGCAAACCTCAGGGATGGGGATATGCTTCGCTTCAGCGGGACGTTTATACCTTTCATATCGCCGCAAGCATGCTACGATTCCATTAGTTATTCGACGCAGTTTGCGCTTTTTCGCTTCACTACAATTCAGCGATTGGGGTCGGGCGTCCTTTTGAAATAATGGATGCAGCCCTTTGTGGACCCGGCGACACCGAGGGCGGTTTCCGATGAAACGAAGGTCTTCTGAGAGGCCCACAAAGCCCATAACGGCGCAGTGCTTGCGAGAACTTTTTACGAAAAAAGTCCTGCGCGGTCAGCTCAAAATGCCTACCGACTCTGATCTGGAGAAGCTGGCTAGGGTCCTTGAGCATTGGAGGGGAGAATTTCAGCGGCAATCCTACTCCCAGAATCGCCGTTCGCTGCAAAGCAAGGTGTTCGCCGCCCTCGCCTCAGCTTCCGAAAAGCTCGTGCAATTTGACCAAGGCGAACTCAACACCGCTAAAGAGCATGCACCGCAACAGGCTCTATCCTATCTGAAAGAGCGGCTTGCGGAGAGCGAAGACTTTTGTGCTGAGATCGAGCACATCAAAGAGTTGATTGAGAAAGGTCTCCCGCCTGGCCTATTTGGTCATCCCGCTTTGTCATACTCGCCCGCGATAAATGATGCGACTGGATGGAAGTGGCTTGCGGACGTATTGCCTGCTGATTTCGTAACGGCGATGAAATCTGCCAACCCTGAGTTCGCTCCAGGTATCAGTCACTCTGGACCAGTCGCTCGATTTATAGCGGCAGTTACTCCCCTGATTACTGGGGAGGAACCAACAATCGCAAGCGTTGCAACCCAACTCAAAACCCGCCGCAGAGACCGCGACGAATCTTGTTCTTGACCCCGGTAAAAATCCGCTGTCGTCGAATTTTCCCTCATGCGCGTCGCGCCACAGCGTGCCATTGCGAATGCCAGCAATGGAGTACGCGCCATGACGGAACAGAAAATCGAGCATCCTGCACTGAGTAAGCTTGAAGCGATCGCCATCACACCGCGCAGAGCCTGCGAACTTCTCGCGATCGGCAACACTCGGCTCTATCAATTGATCGGTGAAGGCGAGCTTCGAAGTTATCTCGATGGCCGCGCGCGCCGAATCCTTGTCGCACCCATTCACGAATACGTTGCGAGGAGACTTGCTGCAGAAGGCGCGACCGGTGCCGCAACGCAGGCGGCTCCGCTTCGGAAACGCGGCCGACCTAGGAACCAATCATGAAGCGTCGCAGCCGAATCATTGGTCAATTCTCGGTTCGTCTCATTGAGATGATGGAATCGCCTGCCTATCGGGTGCTTAGCCTTTCTGCACATTTGGTCATTTCGCGTGTCGAGGTAGAGCTCGGGCAACATGGCGGTAATGATAACGGAAAGCTGCCGGTCACCACCGATGACTTCGTCGAATACGGAATGCATCGAACGTCTGTCGCGCCAGCGATCCGCGAAGCTGAAGCACTCGGGTTCATTCGGGTCACTGAACGGGGACGCGGTGGAAACGCCGAACACCGCTCGCCCAACAAATTTCTGCTGACTTACGCTCATGGGCGGGGCAGCCGAGCTCAGGAGCCACCTCACGACTGGCGGCGCATTAAGACGCTTGAGGAAGCGCGCAAAATCGCGCGCGACGCTCGTAATGCCAAAGACCCGAACGCGGTTGCGTACGGGAAACGCAACTGGAAACGGCGGCGAGAAAAACAAGAAGCCGATACGGAAAATTCTCATGTTTCGGTACGCAAAATCAGTACCGAAAGGCCCGACTCTCCAGTACGGAAAACCCGAACTACACCAGCGGGTGAAAAACCCGAACCACTATCTATAGCTCGGGTAGGGAGGGATCCGACGTCAGGCATCTCTATTCCACGTCACACTGCCGCTGACCTCATCGCCGCCCCTGCCGGTAAGCTTATTTCGCCAGTGTCGTCTTCCGCTACATCCCGATGCTACATAGAACCTGAGGCGCATTTCTCCTCAGGGACCCGAAGGAATCGATAATGTCGCGCTATTTACTCATCGGGGCGGGATTCAGCCGCAACTGGGGCGGCCCGCTTTCAGATGAGATATCCGGTAGCCTACTTGGGGATCTCCATGATGACCCAGAGCTCGCCGCGGCGCTGCGGCGAGGCCCCTTCGAGGATGCGTTTCAGGGTTTCCAGGTGCCGACTGACAGCGGACCTATCGGCGACCGCTTGCGGCGCTTTCAAACGGCAGTGACCACCGTGTTTATGCGCCTGAACCGGACCTTCCTAAACAAGGAGTTCGAGTTCAAAAACGACCTGCAGTTTTCGATGAAGCGGTTTCTCGCGCAGTTCGACGCAATCTTCACGCTCAATCAGGACCTGTTGCTTGAGATCCATTACATGCAGACCTTCATCGGCCAGGGAAAATGGACCGGGGTCATGCTTCCTGGCATGACCCCTAGCCCTCCGCGGCCAACGGCAGGGCCTGTCGACATCACGACGTGGACGTGGCGACCATCCAGCGATGTACAATTTGGCGGCCCTGGTTTTCAACCGCTCTACAAACTGCATGGATCGAGCAACTGGATCAGCGAAACTGGCGAGCCGTTGCTCATTATGGGAAATGCAAAAACCGGCGCGATCGAGCGATTCCCAGTTTTGCGCAGCTACCACGAGCAATTCGCGGCACGGCTGAACGAAGGAGGGGCGCGGCTAATGGTGATCGGCTACGGCTTTCTCGACGAACACATCAACTCAGTGATCGAGAGCGCTTCCCGAGTTCGCGGTCTCGGCACTTATCTAGTCGACCCTCGCGGGCGAGATGCGTTGCTTGATCCTCGAACGGAGCGAGCGATTATTAGAGCGAAGCGCGACATTGAAGACATACGTCTCATAGGAGAGCTGCGGCGGCCACTCTCGACCGTGTTTGCTGGCGATGCCTTCGCACATGGCGAGTTGATGCGTTTCTTTGGTTAGAGCTCGATACTTCAGCGCGCGGCACACGGGCATGCCGGAGACGCCGCGAATAAAGTCCGCTTATCTGTCCCCGGCAGATATCTGTTTTAGAAGATTTAGCATATTCAACTGATAGAGGATCCCCAACTGCATTGGACCAGGCGATCCTTATTGTTCGCCGTCAGCCGAACAAACGTGTCCACAGTATCTCGAACAGCCTCGGTGTTTAGCGTACCGAGCCGACCCGCCTGTCTCTTTGACATGGGTGGCCTAAAGCGAGTGCTGTGCAATGGCTAGTCCTCAACAAATTCCAAATCTTGCCGTTGTCATAGGACGGCTTGGCGCTCCACGTCACCGATTGGAGGCGCATCGACAGGCGTGCCAGGAGTAAAAGAACCTGCGATCCCGAGATCGGCCGTCAAAATTGATCCTCATAAATGAGGTGCTGATTACTACTTTTACTAAAAATAGGTACACGACGTAGATAAATGACCTCAATACGCTTTAGCGCCAGTACTCGCTTAGGCGTAGCTTTGGATCAGCCGAGGCACTCTTGCATGAAGGCGCATTTTGGATGCGCTTAACCAAGGCTGAAGGGCGGGGGCTAGCGCCACGGCGCTAACGTGTCGTTCGGGCCAACATTCGACGCTACGCGAGGGCATCCGGCGGTGACGAAGGAGCAAAGTGGATTATCATCTGGAAAATCTGGAGGCTCAGAAGCAGCCACTAATGGGATGGGACGGGGTAAAGGATCCAACCTGACAAATGGTGGGCCGCGGCAGTGATGGCATCATAGAATGTTAGGTCGAGCGAGAAAGCGAATGCCGTATTTTCGGACTCTGTTCTCCTATATGCTCTGAGGGTAATTGTGTGGGTAAAATTCTTAAAATCAATAAATATCTTTTTATTTCAAATGTATATGGCGGAAGGGGTGGGATTCGAACCCACGAGAGGGTTTCCCCTCTGGCGGTTTTCAAGACCGCTGCCTTAAACCACTCGGCCACCCTTCCAGCTGACGCCGGACCTCTGCGATAGCGGGATCGAAACGGGCTGGCAACTCGTCCAGCACGGTTTGCAGAAAAATCCTGGCGCATGGGTGAGGGCGGTTTGAGATGTACCAATCCGGAACAGGCTGACAAAAACGGAATTGGGATAGAGGGGCCGATATTCGGAAGCCCGTCCATGCCATCCACAATCGAACAGCTCAGACGCGAGATCGACGAAGGCCGCACCGGGGACAAAATCCCCAATGCCGATCCGGCAGCTTCTCCTCTTGGCTCGGACGAAGAGGCCGCGGGAACGCAACCCAGTGCTGAAGAAGTCGACCACGCCACTAAACACGAGATCACAGATCCCCAGATCGGCAGACCGAATGAGGGGGTCGGGGCAGCATGGGTCCTTTTTGGCTTTATTGGATTGCTGGCGGCCGTCATGAGCGTGGCCGCTCTATTCCGTGCATAGCCGCAGATCACAGAAATAGCAGTCGCGACTGCGTGGAAATCAACCCGTCAAATCGTCGATAAAATTACCGACAGTTTTCGTGGCAAAACGAGTCCAAACCGCCAGCGTTTGTGACGCCGACGACTCTGCTCGCATTTACCCCAGGGATAAGGGATCGGGACTTAATTGTGGCGGACGCGCCGGCAGCGGCGTATACGAGCTATCCCGATTTTGCAGTAGAGCCCTGGATTCCTATTCAGGTAGTAAGCCTCGCGAGTGAATCCCGCCTTTCATCAATCTCACAATTGCTCGTTCGAATAGCCGTCCGGAGGATCTGCCATGAATTTTCACGCAAAACCCGCAGCGCACAAGAAGAATGCAGCTCCGGTAGCCAATGACGATCTCCTCACGGCGCGCGGAAATACACCTCTCGCATTCAAAGCATCGCGGCTGACGGCAAACGACACCGATGCTGAAGGTGACGCGCTGAAGGTGATTTCGGTTGGGAACGGCATGAACGGGACCGTGTCGCTGGATTGGGATGGCAATATTGTTTTCACACCGGATGCGGATTTCAGCGGTGCTGCTTCATTCGATTACATCGTGAGCGACGGAAGGGGCGGTACCAGCACTGCGACGGTGACGGTCGATGTGGCGCCAATCCAGGAAGGCAGCGTGCTACGAGTAGGCAGCGAGTTTCTGGTCAACACGACGACCAGAGGCGGTCAGTTCCAACCCTCGATCGCGGTGTTGGCCAACGGCAACTTCGTTGTCACGTGGACCGATACGAGCCGATCTGGAGACGACTTCGAGGATGCAGTCAGAGGGCAGATCTTTGACCGCGATGGCAACAAGATTGGCGACGAATTCCTGGTCAATACCACGATTAATGAGGCAGAGCGTGCGCCGCAGACCACTGCGCTGACGAACGGCAATTTTGTCGTGACTTGGTTGGATGCTGGCGGCGACGATGGTGAGATCCGTGCGCAGATGTTTGATGCCAACGGCAGCAAACTCGGCAGCGAATTTGTCGTCAACGCGACGACAGCCGGCACGCAGGATGCACAATCAATCACTGCTCTGGCAAATGGCCGGTTTGTCGTGACATGGGAGGATTTCAGTAGCGGCAATGGTGAGATCAAAGCGCAGATCTTTAGCGATCGGGGTTTGCCGGATGGCAGCGAATTTGTCGTCAACCAGACCGCTGTGGGCGATCAGTACACTCCCTCAATAACCGCGCTCGCGAATGGCGGCTTTGTCGTGACCTGGGAAGACGATAGCGGGGTTGACGATGATGTTGCCGCTGTCAGGGC
>DATAIA010000044.1:0-4415 GCA_036262895.1 Xanthobacteraceae bacterium | reverse complement strand
CGGGCAACGTTTGAAGGTTATGTCAGGCCGGGGGGCAAGGTTGGCACGCGCAACTACATTGGTATTCTCACCTCGGTGAATTGCTCCGCCTCTGTGGCAAAATTCATTGCGGAAGCGGTCAACCGGTCCGGCATCCTCGATGATTTTCCACAAATTGACGGTGCCGTGGCTTTTGTACACGGAACGGGATGCGGACTTGCAGCCTACGGCGAGGGCTGGGACGTCCTGCGTCGGACCCAGTGGGGGTATGCGACCCATCCCAATCTTGGCGCGGCGCTGATGGTGGGGCTTGGTTGCGAGGTCTTTCAGATCGATCGCATGAAGGATGAATACGGGCTCATTGAGGGCGATCATTTCCAGACCTTGACCATCCAGGCGACCGGTGGGACGAAGAAGACGATCGCCGAGGGAATTGAGCGCATCAAGGAAATGTTGCCTGTTGCAGCGCGTGCGCAGCGCGAGACCAGGCCTGCTTCGGACGTCGTGCTTGCGCTTCAGTGCGGAGGGTCGGACGGCTATTCCGGAATTACGGCAAACCCGGCGCTTGGCGCTGCGGCCGATCTTCTGGTTAAGCACGGTGGCACGGCTATTCTTTCCGAGACGCCGGAGATTTATGGCGCGGAGCATTTGTTGACGCGCCGGGCGAGCAACCGATCGATCGGGGAAAAGCTCGTCGAGCGTATCAAATGGTGGGAGGCCTACACACAGAGAAACGGCGGAGAGATGAACAACAATCCGTCGCCTGGAAATAAGGCCGGCGGTCTTACGACGATTTTGGAAAAATCATTGGGCGCTGCGGCCAAGGGCGGCACAACCACGCTTAATGCAGTTTACGAATATGCCGAACCCGTAAAGGACAAAGGCTTCGTGTTCATGGATACGCCAGGCTACGATCCAGTTGCTGCAACGGGACAAGTTGCGGGCGGCGCCAACGTCATGTGTTTTACGACAGGGCGAGGCTCGGCCTTTGGCTGTAAGCCAACCCCTTCGATCAAGCTCGCGACCAATACGGACGTTTATACCAGGATGATCGACGACATGGACGTCAATTGCGGCGACGTTCTTGACGGTGTGTCAATTACGGAGAAAGGACAGGAGATCTTCAATCGTGTCCTGGACGTGGCTTCCGGAAAGCGAACGAAATCGGAGGACTTGGGCTATGGGGATCTTGAATTTGTTCCCTGGCAAATTGGAGCTGTGATGTAAGCGCCGATGTGATCAAATAAAAAAAGCCCGCATTCTTTTTGAGAATTCGGGCTTTGTTTTTTTGGAGAGCACTATCAGGAAGCGGCAGGGCCCATCGTAATGTTGATTGAGCCGACACCAGCCGCTTCGCCGACAAGCTTGTCGCCGGCGACAACGGCGCCGACGCCTGCGGGCGTACCGGTGAAGATTACATCGCCAGCGGTAAGCTCCACCTGAGCCGACAATTGCGAGATGACTTCAGGCACGTTCCAGATCATCTGTTCGAGATCGCCGTCCTGACGGACCGTGCCATTCACGGTGAGGTGAATCCGACCCTTGGTGGGGTGGCCGATTTCCGATGCCGGCCGCAGCGGGCCGCATGGTGCCGACCCATCGAACGCCTTGCCGATTTCCCACGGACGCTTGACCTCGCGTGAGGCGATCTGCAGATCGCGGCGGGTCAGATCGATGCCAACGCCGTAGCCATAGATCAGATCGAGCGCCTTCGCGACCGGGATGTTGCGGCCGCCTCCCTTGAGCGCCACGACCAGTTCCACTTCAAAATGCAGATCCTTGGTCAGCGGAGGATAGGGAACGGTCGAGCCATCGGGAGCCAACGCATCGGCCGGTTTGGCAAAGAAGAAGGGCGGGGCCCGTTCGTCCTGACCCATCTCACGAATGTGCTCGATGTAGTTCCGGCCGACGCACCACACGCGGCGAACAGGGAATTTCTTGGTTGAGCCGGCAATCGCAATCGCGGGCTGTGGCGGAGGTGTGATTACGTAATCTGTCATATCTGCTGTTCACTGGTTGGAGATGGTGGATCGTATCGGACTTGGAAATGGAGCAAGCCTTTTGGCTGGCTTACCGAGCCGATAACGGTTGCGAGGCGCGACGTCAATCGCCGGGGGATCGCCTCAGTTAACGACTGCGCGAGGAGAGGCTGCAGAGCCCGCCTCGGGCGCCTGTTCGTGAAGTTGAAGGCGGTAAAACGATGCATACCGGCCGCCCTTGCGAAGCAGATCGTCGTGACGGCCGGACTCGGTAATCATTCCATTTTCGACGACATGAATGCGATCGGCGTGCATGATCGTATGCAGCCTATGGGCGACGACGATGGTGGTTCGATCTTTGCAGAGATGCGCAATGGCATCCTGCACCAGCCGTTCAGATTCACTGTCGAGCGCCGCAGTCGCCTCATCAAGCAGGATAATCGGAGCATTCTTGATGAGCGCGCGTGCGATCGCGATGCGCTGGCGCTGGCCGCCTGACAACTGAAGACCGTGTTCGCCTACGGGGGTGTCGTATCCTGCCGGAAAGGCCGTGATGAACTCGTGTGCATGTGCGGCTTTTGCAGCCGCAATAATTTCAGATTCTGTCGCTCCAGATTTTCCGAACGCGATGTTTTCGCGAACCGTACCGCGGAACAGATGGACGTGCTGCCCGACGTAACCGATTTGTTGACGAAGCGAGCGCCGCGATACGGACGCAACGTTCTGTCCGTCAATAACAATGGAACCATTGTCGATGTCGTAGTAGCGCAGCAGCAAGCTCAACACGGTTGACTTGCCGCCGCCTGAAGGGCCGACGAGGGCGGTCACGCGTCCGGGCTCGGCCATGAATGACATCTCGCGGATTGTCGGTTCACCCTTGCGATAGGCAAAGTGCACGTTAGACATTTCGATACGAGCCGCCGTTAGCACAAGCGGGCGTCGATCATCGTCCATGGGCTCGGTTGGCGGGCTATCGATCAGCTCGAACAGAATGCGCACGCCGACGAGCGCGCTGTGGAGTTCGAGGTTCAGTCTGGCAAGCCTTTTGGCTGGCTCGAACGCCAGCAGGAAAGCCGCGATAAACGACATCAATTCGCCGGCGGTGGCGCCAACAACGGCAATTCGATATCCGCCATAAACAATTGCGATTGCGATTGCGATGCCGCCAAGCGTTTCCATCAAGGGGCTTGCGCGATTGGCAACGCGCGCCCACTTGTTGGCTGCTTTTTCAATTTCCGCAACACTGCCATCGATCCGACGGCGCATCTCGTCTTCAAGTGTGAATGCCTTCACGATGCGAATGCCCTGGATCGTTTCCTGCATGGCCTCAAGCAATTGCGTACCGCCAGTGAATTGGCTTTTTGCAATCGCGCGGATACGACGCACCATTTTTCGTAAGACCAGCATGGCCGGCGGCACCACGAGAAATCCGACCGTCGACATCAACGGGTCTTGCACCACCATGACGGTGACGAGCCCGATCAAGGAAAGAAAATCCCGGCCGATTGCCGTAATCATCAGATTGAGCACTTGGCTGGCGGCTGCCGCTCCGGTTGTCAGCCGGGCCGTAAATTCAGAGGAATGCCGCTCGGCGAAAAACCCGAGACTTTCGTTCAGCAGTTTGCCGAACATCCGGCGCTGGTTTTCCGCAACGATGCGGGTTCCGATGCGGGCAAGAATAATTGAATGACCATATGTGCTCAGTCCTTTCAGGATGAACAAGACGATGGTCATTCCGCCAATCGCCAGGATTCCCGGGAAATTGCGTTTGACATAGGCTTGATTGACAATTTCGCCGATCAGGTAGGCCGATGAAGCAGTGCAGCCTGCGGAAACCGCCATCAGCGTGAATGCGAAAGCGTATCGCCTCCAATGCCCGAAACCTTGCTCCGTAAGCAGCCGCCGGATCATGGCGGGAGCGCCATACGGATCAGCAAATAACGAGTGAAATTTCAATTTAGGCATCCGATGTCCGCAGGGCCCCGCAGCGGGCTGGGCTCTGCGCATTGCAGAACCCGTGGCCGTTCCTGCCCGTGCGCGGCGGTTTTTTCAAGACCTATCAGCAGACTATGCGCGCTGTAATGAGTTACGGGTCATCAGGTCACGTTCCCAGGCAATGGCGTGGGCAACGATCAACGAGAGATCGTCGTATTTTGGCTGCCAGCCGATCAGGGCGCGGGCGCGGTCGCAATTGGCCACAATCTCTGCCGGGTCCCCGGCGCGGGGGGGAGCATAGTCAACGCGGAAATCGACGCCAGAAACGCGCTTCACGGTTTCAATGACTTCAAGGACTGAGAAGCCGTGACCGTATCCACAATTGAGCGTCAGAGACGCACCCCCTGCGCGCAAATGCCGAAGCGCATCCGCATGCGCTCTGACGAGATCGGTTACATGAATATAGTCGCGGATGCATGTGCCGTCAGGCGTTCGATATTCCCCTCCGAAAATGTCCATCTT
>DATAIA010000043.1:0-3538 GCA_036262895.1 Xanthobacteraceae bacterium | reverse complement strand
AACAATACGCGGCGCTGCCGTTCTGCAAGCGGAATTCCGGGATCAAGATCATGCTCATCACGACTCGGAACAAGGGCCGCTGGTCTATTCCAAAGGGCGGTGCCATCGGCAACAGAAAGCCGCATCGAACGGCTGCGATCGAGGCGTATGAGGAAGCAGGTCTCGTCGGGGCCGTTGAGAAACGGCCCGTCGGGAAATTTAAACACCGGAAGGGGAGGGGTGCTGACAAGCAGACGCTTCAGGTCTCCGTCTTCCCCATGAAGGTGCGCCGCCGAGAGCGCTGGTGGCCGGAAAAAGGACAGCGAAAGGCGATCTGGGTCTCTGTCGACGCAGCAAGAGGTATGGTTCATAAAGAGCAGCTGGGACAGCTGATCGCGCGCTTCGCGGAAGGCATATGACGCTTCTGGCTATTGCGGATACCCGAATGCTCTGCCGTTTTGTAGTGGAGGGAGCGACATTCCGCATGTGCCCGTAGGCTCACAACGACGCCGTCGAGAGTTCGAGGCAATGCGGCCGACCCGAATGGAAGTCACTGCGGATATTGTGGCTGTGGCAACGGTGCGAATCCCGTCGTGACACTGAGCGACGGCGCAGAGCTCGACGCAAATGTGGAAAATCTTTACCTGACGCGATGTTTAATATTCTGGCCTCGGCGGCTACGCCGCTATCCTCGGACAGTGAATAAAGTCTTCGGGACCCGCTCGATCAGCAATGCCCACAAAGAAGTGGCATCGCAATTCCCAGTCTTACGCAAGCCTCATCAGTTACACAAATTGAGCCGGGAATTGCAAAAGCTGACTCCGAATTAGCCATTGGCAGCCGCGCGCTCCTCATGTGGATTATAGCCGGTCGCCCGTCATTTCCGGACAGGAACCAACCGATGGCGTATGGCATTTGCTCAAAGCGGGAGGACCATCATAGCCAAGATCGAAAGGGAAGGACGGTTGAGACGCCGACGGAAACTCAACAGGTGAGCCGGGCCTGAGCGTGCTTGTCCTGCTCGCCTTCAGCCTTAGTTTTGCGCTTAAGCCGGCCGACGCTATGCCAGGCTCGTCGAAATATGCGAGCCGTCAGTAAGAGGAACCGCGCAAGAGATCCGGTAAGAAGAAGTCGGCTTCGAGAAAGTGAGGAAGCAGTGATCGAAAGCCTTGGCGCCGCAGGCAAGCCTCGCCGGCATGGCCCCGCAACAACGGAGCACGGCGTTGTCTTCAATCTCTGGGCGCCCACCGCGCAATCCGTCGACTTGGTTGAGCAAGGTCAATCTCCGCAACCAATGCCGAGAGATGGCGATGGCTGGTACCAACTTCTCAGCCCAACCGCGCGCGCTGGCTCTCGCTACCAATTTCGCATCAATGGGGATTTAGTTGTTCCCGATCCTGCCTCGCGCTTCCAGCCCGACGATGTCGGACAACCCAGCGAAGTTCTCGACACCAGCAGCTTGCGCGACAATGTTGTATATCCCGGGAGAGCCTGGTCCGAGGTCGTCATCTACGAATTGCACGTCGGCGCGTTCTCTGAAGAAGGTACGTATACTGGTGTTGAGGAAAGGCTCGATTATTTGCGCGAACTCGGCATCACGGCTATTGAGCTGATGCCGCTCAATGATGTACCCGGCCGCCATAACTGGGGATATGATGGCGTCTTACTGAATGCACCAAACGCCCGTTACGGCCGGCCCGAAGACCTCAAGCGCATGCTGCGCGCTGCCCATGATCG
This sequence comes from Xanthobacteraceae bacterium, assembly GCA_036262895.1. Classification (GTDB taxonomy): domain Bacteria; phylum Pseudomonadota; class Alphaproteobacteria; order Rhizobiales; family Xanthobacteraceae; genus AP-16. The sequence goes on along the minus strand of DATAIA010000043.1, from coordinate 1,822 downwards.
AAATATCATGGTTTATCTCGATGTGGTCTACAACCATTTTGGCCCACAGTTCAATTATCTACACAGCTATGCGGAGCCGTTCTTTACGAATAAACATACGACGGGGTGGGGGCCTGCCGTCAACCTCGAAGGGCACGATGGCCAATTCGTCCGCCGATTTCTCATTGACAACGCGCTTATGTGGCTCCGTGATTACGGGTTCGACGGCTTGCGCTTCGATGCCGTGCACGCGCTCAAGGACGATTCCGACCGACACTTTCTTCAGGAACTCGCCGAGACCGTTCGCGCGGAGCTGCACGGGCGGCATGTGCATCTGATACTGGAGAATGAGTCCAACCAGGCTCACCTGCTCGAAAGGACCAAAGGCCGCATCATGCTTTATGATGCGCAATGGGCAGACGATTTCCATAACGCCCTGCACGTCATGCTGACAGGTGAAAAAGAGGGGTATTATGGCGCCTTTGCCGACAAACCGCTGGAGCACCTTGCCAGGTCTTTGACGGAGGGGTTCGCGTTTCAAGGGGAAGTGTTTCCTCTACATAACCAGCCGCGCGGTGAGCCAAGTGCGCATTTGCCGCCAGAGGCGACGATCTTCTTCGCCCAAAACCATGATCAGGTTGGTAATCGCGCCCTCGGTGAGCGGCTCTCGATGCTCTTGAGCGCCGATAAATTGAAGCAAGTGATGGCCCTGCTCATTCTTAATCCCCATATACCGATGCTCTTCATGGGCGAGGAAGCGGCGGCCGAAACCCCTTTTCTGTTCTTTGCCGATTGGCAAGGCGAAATCGCTCAACTTACCCGAGATGGACGCCGCAAAGAATTCGCCGGGTTCAGCGCCTTTTCGACGCCCGAACTGCGAGACAGAATTCCGGATCCGACGGACGAGTCGACGTTTACAGCCTCCAAATTGAATTGGCAGGTGATCAATCACGCGCCGCGCTCTGCCGAATTCCGTGCTCTTACGCGGGAGTTGCTCGCGCTGCGACAGCGGGAGATCGTACCACTCATCGAGGAAGGATTTGCGAGCGCTAAAGCCGAACTGCTCGGCCGCGGTCACAGCAAGGAGGCGCTCAATGTCGTCTGGCGCACGGATCGCAACACCAGCTTGCAGATCATCACGAGCTTTTCCGAGAGGACTGAACCTATACCTACCATCGAGGGCAGTGTTCTTTGGAATTCGGAAAGGGGCGCTTCGGCGTCGCTTCGCCCGCATCAGATCGTGGTTGCGGTAGATCGGCGCTCCTAAATATCAGTCACTACGTAAGCGATTTTGACCGGAACATTTTTCTGGTCTCTTGACGCTTTTTGCGGCCAGACAAATTTTGATTTTTGCCGTCTTGGGTGGGGCGGACTTCGGGCGATTCGGACCCCGGTGATCTTCAGGCGGGCACCGGTCGTGTCCGCTGCCGATCGTAACCATTTGCTCTTTGGAGGGTCTGGCGATGCGCTCGCATGATTTTTCGCCCCTCTGGCGTTCGACCGTCGGTTTCGACCGCACCGCCTTCGCTCCCGCGATGGAAGGACCCGTTACAAGCCAATCTGTTGAAGAATAGGCAGCGGTGAGCTTTTTGAGTAAGTGACATAGAAGGCGTATTCGCACGAACGCCTCACCGAGGACAGCATCGCAACGCGTGTCGAAGCCCGGGGTCTTCCGCCGGGGCAGAAAAGGAAGCACTGCTTCGCCGTGCGCGCCGAAACGAGGCGGCGGCGCATATGAGCGAATGGCTTCGCCTTCCAAGTTTCCAGCTAGATAAATAGCGCGTGCCGGACTTCATCGTGGTTAAGTCTTAAACTCACCGGTGCCATGTTGTGCATCAAGCCG
>DATAIA010000042.1:0-3093 GCA_036262895.1 Xanthobacteraceae bacterium | reverse complement strand
TTCGATGGAGTGGCTGGCGCCGGATGTGCTTGCGGTTCCGTGGTGGAGAGTTATTTGAAAGGATAGCTGCGTGGTTCGGGCGGCCCCCGTCTGTGTCATCCAAGCTCGACGCCCCAGAGGCATGCAGCTTCTTCACTTCTAGCCTCTTGCCCGGGGAGCCATACTTTAGATCCCATCGCTACTCACAAGCGGGAGAACGTCGGAGAGAACAGTAGGCTGGATTTCGGTTCGAATTCCACTCCACCGCCAATTTCCGTTTTCGCGCCGGCTCAGACCATACGAGAAGAGGTGTGTGACTGGATGCTTCTCGTTACTCGTCGTCCTGCAGTGCTTTCGTGGCAATCTGGCGCGATTGCTCGTCCGGATCGACCTTTGCGATTTTCTCTAGTGCCGCCCGGACTTCAGGTTCTTCTACGCGATCGGCAAGCATGTTCATGACCAGCCTTCTGTCGAATCGAGGGTCGTGCTTTTCGACACTGGCCAGCAGCATGCTGGTAACAGATGGGTGTCTTATCGGTGCCAGTTGTATCAATAGGGTCGGAACGCCATATATGTCCGTGCCTGTGCTGGCAGCTCTCGGTAGCACCTGTGCCAGCGCCTTGATCGCGTCGTTGTCCAGCATGTCAGCGAGCGGCTGATTTGATACATCCGAACTCCGCACATGGAAAAGGACTGCCTCCAGCCGCTGTGCATCGGACAGCGTCGTGTCTTCGAGGGAGGAGAGGACGTAGCTCTTCCATGTAGCCTCCCCCGACAGCCCACGGTTGGCGATTGCTCGCAACATGGAGTGCGAATCCACTCTTGCGATCACTTGTAATGCCACGCGAGAGCGAGGGTCGCGGACATAGTCTGCTACCAGTGTGACGACTGCCTCGGTGCGGACCGAGATGTCCGGATCCATCTGCGCGGCACGGGCGAGCGGTTCGATCAGAGCTGGGCTCTTGATGGAGCGCATTCTTCTCCAGATCTCTGCGCGTTGCTCGGGACTGGGGGCGACTGAGGCCAGGTCGATGACGGCCCGTATGACTGCTGGATCACGCAACGAATCTCCACTGGGATCGGTCCGAAGACCGGCTCGACGGACTCCCAAACCGCGCTGGTCTAGGTCCCGCAGGGCCTCCAGGCGCTGCTGTGGCGCCAGCGATGAGTCCTGCAGTTGTTGCAGTAATGCAGGCCGGCTTGCAGCGGCGGGAGGCATCATCAACATGGCTGCCGTCCTACTCATCGATTCGCCGAGGTTCGCGGCACCCTGGCAGGAGGGAGCATCGCAGTCCTGCCCGAAAGCGCCCCTTATGCGCATAACTACGCGATTGGGTCCGGATTTGCTGACGTCCAGGCGGCCGATCAGTCGTCCGTTCCGGCGGGGAGCTGAGAGAGTGATTTCGAAATCGGTGGCTTGTCCTGGTGTAGAGGATTCTGCCGGCACCAGGATTAGACCAGGAGTCAGGCGCAGTTCGGAAATTACCGCAGCGCGGAATATGGCGAAGTCCAACGTATCGACCGCGTTCAGCGTGTCGTCCTGAATAGTTGAGAGGCGTACGGAGAACGTGTTGCTCGCGTTCGGCGCTGCAGAAGCAGATGAAATGTTCGCCTCTGTCTGCAGCACGTCTTGCGACGAAATCGGCGAAACCTTGTTAGCCAAGGTGCGACTTTGTTCACTATCTGTGTCAACAGCGGGGGCGATTGGTGCTTCCGTTGTGCTTGGACCAAAGGTGCGGTAAGCCGTTAACGTCGCCGCAGCGGCAACTAACACTACGACGCTGGCAGTGAGCGCAATCCGATTCCATTTCCTTCGCCCAAGGTTTACGGTAGGGCCAGCCTCAGCTAGCGCGATGCAGTCAGCAATCAGCTCGGATGGAAGTGCTGGCAGCTTCCTGGCCACTAGTCGGGTATGCAGTTTCCAGTCGCGTGCGCAGTCGCTACATGTGGCGACATGCGCCTTGGCGGCCTCCCGCGGCTCGTCCTCCAGCCTGCTTATGTCGCAATCGTCGAGAATGAAGCTGATGTCACTGCAGTTCATGTCTTGCTCCCAACTAGGGTGGGGTGCGATGCGGGTTCCTGCCGCGCGTCGAGGTGGTGCGCAAGGCTGCGTCGTGCGCGATGTAGGCGGGCACGCAACACGTCCTTGCCGATGCCGGTGATCGCCTCGATCTCTGCGAGGCCGTAGCCTTCGGCTCGCAGTGACAGCAACAGTCGATGTGTGTCATCCAGCTGCTGAAAGGCAAGATCTAGCGCGCGCTCCTCATCTTCCTGCAACAGAAGCTCCTCTGGGCCGGCTTCCGAACTGACGAGCCTTTCGGCTCGGGCGGCCACCTTCAGAGTCACTACTGGTGCCTTTTGCCGGCGCCTCATACGGTCGATGAAGCGGTTGCGTTGCACGTGCAGCAGCCATCGCTCGGGATTGGAGTTCGCCGCGAGCTCGGGTAGGTTTTCGCATGCGATCACGCAGGTGTCCTGTACCAAATCCCGGGCGTCTGCTGTGTTTCCGAGCAGCCGGCAGGCGACGCGGAACAGGCGATCCAAATGCGGCGCCACCAACGTGTAAAACGGTCCTTTGCCAAAGTCGGTCACGGACGCCCCAGCGATTGCTGGCCCCTTGAACGAACGGGAGAGGGGAATGTAACGGCAATGGTTCGTCGGATGCGCGGCAGTCAGCTGTACCAGACCCGCTGCTAGAGATTTCCGCCGTCAGAACAGCAGGTCCGATTTTGGCTCAATTCCCACCCCACGCTTAACGCGGCGATTGCGGGCCCAGCAAAGATATTTGCGAGCAAAGAAGCATCGCGGACGACCACTCGTTCATCGTTTCAACGACGACTGGGGTCGCCAAAATAAAGATGACCTTAGGATGACCTTAGAGAGAGCGATTTCGAGAAGTCAGAAATCGCGAAGCGTCGTAAGTACCGGGAAAGACTGGTCGGGATGAGAGGATTTGAACCTCCGACACCTACGTCCCGAACGTAGTGCTCTACCAGGCTGAGCTACATCCCGACAGCGTGGGCGCGGGAGTGTACGCGAGGCCCGCAGCGCCTGTCACGACCCGCGAGGCGGGCCTCGAAGGCCTATCGGTCCCGCGCCACGGCCACTTCGGCC
>DATAIA010000041.1:0-4446 GCA_036262895.1 Xanthobacteraceae bacterium | reverse complement strand
GATGGCAGTGTTGACCCGCATGAGCAATGACCCGAAAAAGCCCAAAGCAAACCGGCGGTCAAAACCTGACAAAAAGCTGCCGCCGGCCGGTGCGCATGCCAAGCCGGAGCTCACGGATACCGAGAAAACGCCGGGAAGTGGAGTAATGCCCGACCCCGACGAGAAGGACGTGGAAGCTCCCAGTGGCTGATGATCGGCGAGAGCGCCCGCTCTGCGCACATTCACAGACGACTGGGGCGAATGAATCCGGGGGCGAAAAAATCGTGCGGCCTTTCAAGCCCCAGTCGATGCACTGCTAATTTTCTTCGCAAAATGGAACCCCGCTGTCGGTCTCCCGTTAGCAGTCCGCAAACCGGCTGGCGGTGCATTGCGGGAAGAAGCATGTCCGAGACCGACGCCACAGTTCATCGCGAAGAGCAAAAAACAGTTGAATATGACGGGCCATCCGGCGGTTGGGGATCGCTCAAGGCGATCGCAAGAATTTTCGGAAACGAATGGGACACACCCGCCGCCTTCGACACTCTGAGACGCCAGAACAAACCGAAAGGGTTCATGTGCGTCTCCTGCTCGTGGGCGAAGCCGGCCGATTATCACGCCTTTGAATTTTGCGAGAATGGCGCCAAGGCCACGCTTTGGGAGCTGACGACACGCCGTTGCACCCCCGACTTTTTCGCCAAGCACACTGTAAGCGAACTGCGCAACTGGAGCGACTATGATCTGGAGCAGCAGGGCCGCCTGGCGCACCCGTTGCGCTATGACGCCGCGACCGATCATTACGTGCGTTGCGAATGGGAAGAAGCCTTCTCCGCAATCGGATCGCAACTCAAATCTCTCGATCCCGAATCGGTGGTGTTCTATTCATCCGGCCGCGCGAGCCTTGAGACGTCCTATCTGTATGCGTTGTTCGCGCGCCTTTACGGCTGCAACAACCTGCCCGACAGCTCCAACATGTGCCATGAGACCACTTCGGTCGCCTTGAAAAAGCTGATCGGCGTCGGCGTCGGCACTGTCGTGTACCAGGACCTGAGCAACTGCGACGCGATGTTCTTCTTCGGACAGAACACGGGCTCCAACAGTCCGCGTTTCCTTCACCCGCTGCAGGATGCGGCCAAGCGTGGTGTACAAATCATCACCTTCAATCCGATCCGCGAAAAAGGGCTCGAGGTTTTCGTCAATCCGCAAAACCCGGCGGAAATGCTGACCGGCAAGGAGACGGTGATCAGCAGCCAATATCATCAGGTCAAATCCGGCGGTGACATCGCGGTCATGATCGGCATCTGCAAGCACGTGTTCGCGGCGGATGATGAAGCCAAGACAAAGGGCAGCCGCGTGCTCGACGTGCCCTTTATCGAGCAACACACGAACGGCCTTCAAGAGTTTGAGGCAAAGGTTCGCGAAACCTCGTGGCAGGAAATCGAAACCGCCTCCGGCTTAAGCCGGGCGGATATCGAACGCGCCGCGCAGGTCTATGTCGATGCCGATCGCGTCATCGGGATCTACGGCATGGGGCTTACCCAGCACGTCCATGGTTTCGAGAACGTAGCCATGCTGGTGAACATGCTGCTGCTCAAGGGCAACATTGGCCGCGACGGCACTGGCATCTCGCCTGTGCGGGGCCATTCCAACGTGCAGGGCCAGCGCACGGTAGGCATTTCCGAAAAGCCGGAGCTGGTGCCACTGGATAAACTTGCCAAACAGTTCGGGTTCGAGCCCCCGCGGAAAAAAGGCCTCAATACGGTTGAGGCATGCAAGGGAATCCTCGCCGGCAAGGTCAAGGCCTTCTTCGGATTAGGCGGCAATTTCGTGCGCGCCATTCCCGAGCGCGCCGCAATGGAGGAGGCCTGGACCAGGATGGACCTGACGGTGCAGATCGCCACAAAGCTGAACCACAGCCATCTGGTGAATGGCAAAGCCGCCTACTTGCTGCCCTGCCGGGGACGCACCGAACAGGACATGCAGGCGAGCGGACCTCAGGTCGTCAGCATCGAGGATACATTCAGTTGCATTCAGGGCTCGATTGGCCTGCGGACACCGGCAAGCGAGCACCTTAAATCCGAGACCGCTATTGTCGCCGGAATAGCCAAAGCAACGTTGCCGCCGAATCCGAGGGTGAAATGGGATGAATGGGTCGACGATTACGGGCTGATCCGCAATCTGATTGCAGAAACTTATCCGAAGGAATTTCACGATTTCAACGCGCGCATGTTCACGCCCGGTGGCTTTTACCGCGGCAATGCCGCACGCGAGCGGATATGGAAGACAAAAAGCGGTAAGGCAGAATTCACTGTTCCGAAGACGCTCAGTTCGACAGGCTTCGAGGATGCACCCGGTCGGTACCGTCTGCTCACCATGCGGAGCAACGATCAGTTCAACACGACGATCTACGGCTTTAGCGACAGGCTTCGCGGCATAGAAGGTACTCGCCAGGTCCTTCTCATCAACCCGAAGGAGATGGAGCGCGCCGGCCTGAGCGAAGGGCAAATGGTATCCCTCGTCAGCGACGCCGACGATGGTGTCCATCGCGCGGTCGGTCCTTTGAAGGTGGTCCCATTCAAGTTACCCGACGGCTGCATCGGGTCATATTACCCCGAGATGAATCCGTTGATCGCCCTGTCGCACCACGATGAACAATCGAAAACGCCCGCCGCAAAATCGGTCCCGGTCAGGATCCGTGCGTAGTCCCCGGAATACGCGCTCTGAGGATTGATGCTTTTCAGAAGACGGATGCATGCAGATCTTCCGTCCCGGAGCCAACACCTTTGCCAAGCTGGTGCTGGCGTGTCTCGGAGTAGTGCCGGTGTTAGCGGTCGGACTTGCGTATCAGATTGTCGGCTCGCCTTACATTACGGTTCAGAACGTGACCCGCAATCAGCCGGTGCCCTTCAGTCACGAACACCATGTCGGCGGTCTCGGGCTGGATTGCCGCTACTGCCACACCTCTGTTGAAAAAGCGCGGTTCGCAGGATTGCCGCCGACGGAAACCTGCATGACCTGCCATTCCCAGATATGGACGAATGCGGAGATGCTGGGGCCGGTGCGCGCAAGTCTCGCCGAAAACAAACCCATTCACTGGCAGCGCGTGAACCAATTGCCGGACTACGTGTACTTCGATCATTCGATACATGTCGCCAAAGGCGTCGCCTGCACGACATGCCATGGGCCGATCGAGCAGATGAAATTGACGCGGCAGGCCGCGCCTTTGACAATGCAATGGTGCCTCGACTGCCATCGTGATCCGGCCAAGGGGATTGGTCCGCGCGAACAGGTGTTCGATCCCGGCGCGAAAGCGCCAATCAACAATGATCAGCAGGGACGCAAACTTGTCGCGGCCTACCACATTCGGACCGACCACCTGACGGATTGCTCGACATGTCACCGTTGAGCGAACTTCCCGTCAAAGGCTCGCGATTGTTCGCGCGAAACCCAAATGCGCTGAACCGGCGCCAAGCCCTAGGCCTGCTCGCTGCCGGAATTACGACCGGTCTTGCGGCCTGCAGCAAGCCCACCGAAGAGATCATCCCCTATGTAAGTCAGCCTGAACGTCTCGTTCCCGGCGAAGCCCTGAAATTCGCGACAACGCTTTCACTTTCTGGCTTTGGCCGCGGCGTCATCGTCACCTCAATCGATGGCCGGCCTATCAAGGTCGAGGGCAATCCGCGGCACCCGGCAACCCTTGGCGCGACGGACGTCTTTGCCGAAGCGGCGGTTTTGTCGCTCTATGATCCCGACCGCTCGCGCACCATCCTCCACAACGGGGTCATCGCATCGCCTGACGCTTTGCGCCAGGCCGTGCAGGCACAGCATCAACGGATGCTGCAGCGTAAAGGTGAAGGCTTTCGGCTGCTGACGGGCCGGATAAGCTCACCGACGCTGTTGCGGCAAATCGACGATCTGCTGCAGATGTTTCCGAACGCCACATGGCATTCCTATGAACCGACCGAGAACGATGCCGAGCAAGCCGGCGCCGCGCTCGCCTTTGGAACACCTCTGAGCATTGTCCCGCAGCTCGAACGGGCTCGTATCCTGGTCAATCTGGACGCGGACCCGCTCGGCCATGGTCCCGACCAATTGCGTAACGCGCACGCCTTTGCGTCCGGACGCAAACCTGACCCTGACCAGTTCTCCCGCATCTACACCGTCGAGGCGGCGCCAACGCTCACTGGCGCCAAGGCAGATCATCGGATTGCCCTGCATCCGCGCTTGATAGCCGAGTTCGCCATTTCGATTGCTCATGCGATGGGCGCGGGCATCCGCCAGCCGGAATTGCCGGACACCGCCATGCGGCTCGCAAAGCAGGCGGCGGCCGATCTCTCAGCTAACCGTGGCCGCGGCATTGTGCTGGCCGGACGCGCGATGTCGGCGGAGACGCACGCGCTGGTGCACTGGATCAACGCTCAATTGCAAGCACCAATCGAGCTGCTCGAAATCAACAAGACCGCAGGTGGG
>DATAIA010000040.1:0-3136 GCA_036262895.1 Xanthobacteraceae bacterium | reverse complement strand
CGTTGTTGTCTTTATCCGCAAATTCGCGACACGGTTGCCGGCGAAGCCAAAATCGCCCGAATCTCGGCACATTGTCCTTGCGCTGACCTGCCGACGCGATAGGCTCCCGGGCAGTCGGGGAGGGGCATCGCGAGGGCCTTAATTTCCCACTTTCATGCCTAAACGCAGCCGAAGAACTTCGGCTGATCGAATATTTGTTCGCGTGTTGCGAGTGCAAGCACGCTGTGAATGCGCAGTTGCTTTAATGCGCGAGAGGGAGAACGATTTATGAAACGTCGCCAATTTCTGGGTGCAGCCGGCGCTGGTTTGGCCACTGCTGCTCTTGCCAAGCCCGCAATTGCTCAATCGATGCCCGAAATCAAATGGCGTCTGACTTCGAGCTATCCGAAGTCACTCGATACGCTCTTTGGAACGGCTGAAGTTTTCGCGAAGATGATTGCCGAGGCAACCGACAACAAATTTCAGATTCAAACTTTTGCGCCGGGCGAAATTGTTCCTGGCCTGCAGGCTGCGGATGCGGTCGGCAACGGCACGGTCGAAATGTGCCAGACGGCAGCCTACTATTATATCGGCAAGGATCCGACATTCGCGCTGGCAACGGCGGTGCCGTTCGGTCCCAATTCTCGCATGCAGAGTGCATGGCAGTACTTCGGCGGCGGGATGGATCTGCTCAATGATTTTTTCAAAAAGTACAATCTTTATGGAATTCCGGGCGGCAATACCGGCGCGCAAATGGGCGGCTGGTTCCGCAAGGAAATCAAAGAGGTGTCTGACCTCAACGGCCTGAAATTCCGTGTCGGAGGCTTTGCTGGGCGGGTGCTCTCGAAAGTCGGTGTCGTTCCTCAACAGCTTGCGGGCGGTGACATTTATCCTGCGCTTGAAAAAGGCACACTCGATGGGGCCGAATTCGTTGGCCCATACGATGACGAGAAGCTGGGCTTCGTGAAGGTTGCTCCTTACTATTACTATCCCGGTTGGTGGGAAGGCGGCGCGGTCACTCACTTCTTCATCAATCTGGAAAAGTGGAACCAACTGCCTCCGGCGTACAAGTCGATCGTCCGAACAGCAGGAGATGCTGCAGCCTCATGGATGCAGGCAAAATATGATGCGGTGAACCCGCCGGCGTTGCGGCGCCTTATTGCGGCGGGCGCTCAGCTCCGGCCATTCCCGCAACCAGTCATGGATGTCTGCCTCAAGGCTTCATTTGATCTTTATGCCGAAGTTTCCGCAACCAATGCGGACTTCAAGAAAGTTTGGGAATCGATGCTCGCCTTCCGCAACGATCAGTATTTGTGGTGGCAGGTCGCTGAATATACTTACGACAGCTATCTGATCCGCAACCGTAGCAAGATCTGATTGAACTGTGAGCAGCAGGTTGAGTGATTACTCAACCTGCTGCTCACAAATGCCTAATGATGGTGGGTTTCGCATTGCTCAACCCACCTTACAAATCAAACCGCACCGTGATCTGTATTTGTTATCCGCCGGTAACGCTCATGTGCCGCGCAAGAGCCGGGCGTTTGTGCCGCCGGTCGATCACGAAATCATGGCCCTTGGGTTTGCGTATCATCGCTTCATCGAGGGCTGCATAAAGCGCTTCGTTGCTCTCCGATGATCGCAAGGGCGTGCGCAGGTCCGCTGCATCGTCTTGCCCGAGGCACATATACATCGTGCCGGTGCAGGTAATCCTCACGCGATTGCAGGACTCGCAGAAGTTATGCGTGAGCGGCGTGATAAAGCCGAGACGACCGCCGGTTTCGGCAACACGCACATAGCGGGCGGGTCCCCCCGTGCGATAGTCGAGTTCATCCATCGTATAGCGTTCGGCAAGCCGCGCGCGCACCATGGAGAGCGGCAGATATTGCTCAAGCCGTTCTTCGCCGATATCGCCAAGCGGCATGACCTCGATGAGCGTCAGATCCATATCGCGCCCATGCGCCCAGGCAACGAGATCCGGGATTTCGTTCTCGTTCACACCCTTAAGTGCGACCGCATTGATTTTGACGCGAATGCCCGCCTCTTGCGCGGCATCGATCCCGGCAAGAACCTTGTCGAGCTCGCCCCATCGCGTCACCGCGCGGAATTTGTCCGGATCGAGCGTATCGAGCGAGACGTTGATGCGCTTAACGCCGAACCCCGCCAACTCGCGTGCATATTTGGGCAGCTGTGAGCCGTTGGTTGTTAGCGTAAGCTCTTCGAGCGCACCTGTTTCGAAGTGGCGCGAGAGTGAAGCAAACAATGTCATGATGCCGCGTCGGACCAGGGGCTCGCCGCCGGTGAGCCGCAGCTTGCGTACGCCTTTCGCGATGAAGGCGCTGCACAGGCGATCGAGTTCCTCGAAACTCAACAGGTCCTGCTTGGGCAGGAACGTCATGTTTTCCGCCATGCAATAGACGCAGCGGAAGTCGCAGCGGTCGGTCACCGAAACGCGCAGATAGGTAATCGCCCGGCCGAATGAATCGACCAGCGGCTTCGGTTGTATCGACGCGGCGCGCTCGAAACCCATCACTCAACACTCCGGCGGCCCCAACTAGCCAGCCCTAAGCCGCTTAAGCCCCATTGGTGCTCTGTCTATCTCGGACTATAAGGCGTTAAAATTCACATTAGCGGCAGGATATCAGCAATGGCAGCGCAAGAACATCCGGGCTCGCAAAACCCTGCCTGGCCGACCGAGATCAGGCTGCACAAGGATCGCAAAACCCTGACGATCGCATTCGATAGCGGCGAAAGCTTTGCCCTTCCTGCGGAATACCTGCGCGTCAAAAGCCCCAGTGCCGAGGTCCAGGGCCATGCCCCGTCCGAGCGCAAGACCGTTCCCGCCAAGAAATATGTCGAGATTATCGAGGTTCAACCGGTGGGGAATTATGCCGTGCGGCTGACCTTCGACGACATGCACTCAACCGGAATTTATAGCTGGGACTATTTCCGCGACCTCGGCCGCAATCAGAATAACTATTGGCAGGCCTATCTCGACGAACTGGCCGCCAAGGGGCTATCGCGGGAGCCGGTGGGGCGAGGGTAAGCGAAGTATCGCTTGCATCATCTGTGATGGTGGGCGCTGTAGGTTGATCTCTGTGTGCCATTGAGCTGATTATGAAACGATATACAACATAAAGTGGCAATGTCGAAAGCAGGG
>DATAIA010000039.1:0-9453 GCA_036262895.1 Xanthobacteraceae bacterium | reverse complement strand
GCCCATTCCAACGCGTGGCGTTGTGCGCTCTCATGCTCGGCAAAACGTGGACCGATCAAACCGGATCGCTCTATTCGCTTGCCCTCCTTGACGATTTCGGCCGATGCGCGAAATGATTGCATCGTCGGCTTCATCACCGGCTGCGCTATCGCATGAACGGTGTAGCCGCAGTAATCGTCAGTACGCTGATGAACTGAGGCAGCGCTCAATGCAGGAAGACTGTTTCCGGACATGCACAGTGGCGGTTTCCCACTCGACACCTCCAATGAGCGGGACGACGCAACCGGCAAATCGCCTGCGCGATAGGTGCAAGTGCCCGCGGACTGCCACGTTTCGGGATTGCTCCAAAACACGCCACGCAAGCGCGGCGATTCGGACGCAGGTGTGGGTCCGGACGTGGATTCGGTTGGTGCCACAGGTTGAGGAGTTTGAGGTTGCGGTACATATGCGAATCCACGCCCACCTGCGGACAGCACGTTGACCATCTCGATCAGTGTACCGTCGGCCAACCATTCGTCGAAACGGCGCCGGCAGGTGGGACTCGAGGGATAACGCCCCGGCAACTTCGACCAGCGATGGCCCGTCGTCAGGATCCATAGGACTGCGTTGGTCACCGCGCGCGTTTCGGCACGAGGCCGCCCGCGTCTGTGCGGATGGACAGGTTCATCGGCTACAAGCGCAGCAATGCGTGACCACTCGTCATCGTTCAACTCTTCAAACATCTTCTTCTCCACGCAGCCTGGCCAGCTGCGACGCTCGGCTTAATGCGAAACAAAGCTCGCGACAAGCCGCAGGTTGCACAAAGTGAGTTGTTCTTGTTGACGGGGGCCAAGCTGCACCCCAGCAGTGCGGCTCGGCCCCTCGGTGACGCAGAAAAAGCGGTCTCGCCCGTGCGTGGAAAAAGTTACGGAAAGCGTTCCAATCTGCCTGCGGCCGGATCGCATGCGTGGCCGCTCGAACTTGTGGTCCGGCGTGGGTCGACAGGAATCAAATGGATGCTATCCGTTGTCGGAATCAAAACGGGAATCGATATCTTAGAATATTTTTTCCCGTACGCAAATGCAGAATGTGTCAACCTTTATCGACACAACGAATAACGCATAAAAGGCAATTCAAATATGCCAACATAAGGTGACATGAGGCAAAAAAACAACCCATTCCGGAATTATTTTCCGTTATTCGGAATTATTTTCCCAATGAAATGGAATAGTAAACAGTCTCAGGGATCTGGATTGGCCGATTGATGCCCCGGGGACGCTAGTGGCGTGGGCTGGCAGCAAGCTGCACCCCGGGCTTGCGCTTCAGCAATACGTGCACGACCATGGCTTGCCGCTGCTCGTCGATGGTTGCCGCATCAGATTGCTGCCTGACTCCAGCTTTCCTTGCCTGTACCATGACAAATCAATCGCCGCCCCCCGCCTATTGCAAATCGTCGAGCAGCGAAGCGAGGACGCGTAGCTCGATTTGCTGAAGCGGCCAACGATAGTTCGCGTGGTCGCAGCCCATGAACATGTGCGCGCCCTCACGCAACCGATCCCTCATCTGCTGCGAGAGCTCGAAGCGCAGAAAGTGCACCGCCGACGTTTTTTCCTGATTCTCGCGCTCGAGGTCTTCATCGGCGATCGCACAGACGGGCAGTTCACCCTCCACTTGCAAAAACATCTGATCCTCGATGCCGATCAAGCGTCGCAACGCGGCACACCGCTCAATTTCGTTTTCATACTCGATCTGCATCGTCGCCTTTAGATTGGTTCCGTCTGGAACAAGCGGCAAATAGGCGTCCAGTTCCGCCTGAATGCCACCTTCGTCGAAGATCTTTTCGATGTGCAGCATCTCTTGAATCTGGTAGCGGATGGTCAGTTCGTCCTCGAACAGCAGCGTCAAGTGATTGCCCAGGCGCACGCAGCGATATTTCTTATGTTCGATCACGCGCTCGCGTATTGCCTTGCGCTCTTTCGCATAGGCTTCCAGTGTCATCAGCGAGTTGCGGGAAATTGTCATTGGTCACATTCCCTTTCAAAGAAACGTTGCACAAGTACCGCAATGCTTAGGCGCAGGCTGTCTCGATGTTCAACGGGTCATATGCCATAGGCCTTGCGCAGCAAGGTCAGCGGATGCGCGAGCGCCGCTTTGGCGAGGCCGCTCTCATCGATGCCCTGCTCGATGTGGTGCCCCGCTAACTGGCAATCCGATGCAATGAACGCAGGCTCGCCCTCGGCCATGGCCTTGAACACCGGTTCGCCAATCTTCATCGCGGTGCGATGAAACTCCTTCTTGACGCCAAACGTTCCGGCGTGACCGGAGCACCGCTCGACCACCTTCACTTCGGTGCCCGGTATGAGGGAAAGTGCGTCGAAAGTCTTGCGCCCGAGATTTTGCACCCGGCCGTGACACGGTACGTGGTAGGACACTTTTCCGAGCGCTTGTTTGAAGTCCGTCTTCAGCAACGCGTCGCGATGCCGTGACACAAAATATTCGAACGGATCCCAAAACGCAGCGCTTACTGCACGTACGTCCTCGTCTTCAGGAAACATGAGCGGCAGCTCGTGCTTATACATCAACACGCAGCTCGGTATGGCTGCCATCAACGCGTAGCCCTCGCGGGCGTAGTGCGCAAGCACGGGGATGTTCTCGTCTTTCTTTGCTGCAACGCCGTCGAGATCGCCTTGTTCAAGCAGCGGCATCCCGCAACAGGCTTCGCTTGCCACGAGCACATAGGGGATATCGTTATGGGCCAACAGTGCAAGCAAATCATGGCCGATGCCAGGCTCGTTGAAGTTGACATAGCAAGTTGCATAAATGGCAACCTTTCCCGGCGTGATCTCTCCATCACGAACCGGCAGCTCCGGGGAACGCTTGGCGGCACGGCGAAATTTGCGAGGCGCAAACTCCGGCAACCAGGCTTCTTTATCGACACCGAGCGCCGATTCCACCGCACCGCGCATCGTCTTCGTTCGGTGAATCGCGTTGATGGTTTGGGTCACAACCGGAATGCCCGCCAAGCGCCCCAGCGCATCGGTGTTCGACAGCACCTTGTCGCGCAACGCCACTTCACCGCGCTTATACTTCGCTGCCTTCGCACGCAGCATCAAATGCGGAAAATCGACGCCCCACGCATGAGGTGGTACGTAGGGACATTTCGTCATGTAGCAGAGGTCGCACAGGTAGCACTGATCGACCACTTTTGAATAGGCGCGCTTGTCAATGTCATGGGCCTCGAAGCTATCGGTCTCGTCGACAAGATCGAACAGCGTCGGGAATGCACCGCACAACGATACGCAGCGCCGGCAACCGGCGCATAAGTCGAAAACACGGGCAAGCTCGCGATCAATAGCGGCTTGGTCGTAAAACGCGTCTGTACGCCAATCGAGCGCAGATCGAGTCGGCGCTTCAAGGCTGCCTTCCTTGTGCGGCATGTATCGCGCTCCTAACAACAGATCTGCAATGGTTCTAGGCTAACCGCCGAGTAACAGATGAACGAACGCATCGCCGCGGAGTGCTAATGCGTCCGTGCCCCGGCCGTTCACCCGGCGAACGATTCCAGTGCCCTTACGTAGCGATTGGCGTGACTGCGCTCCGCCTTGGCAAGCGTCTCGAACCAGTTCGCGATCTCGTCAAAGCCCTCCTCGCGAGCCGTCTTTGCCATGCCGGGATACATATCGGAGTATTCATGCGTCTCGCCAGCGATGGCCGATTGCAGATTGAGCCGCGACGTGCCGAACGGAAGCCCCGTGGCCGGATCGCCAACCGCCTCGAGATACTCGAGGTGTCCATGCGCATGGCCTGTCTCGCCTTCCGCAGTCGAGCGGAACAACGCCGCGACGTCGTTCTGACCTTCGACATCAGCCTTGGCCGCGAAATACAAATAGCGGCGATTCGCCTGCGATTCACCTGCAAACGCAGCTTTCAGGTTTTCTTCCGTCTTAGAGCCTTTCAACTGTGCCATCTCAACCTCCTTCGAGGACAGGCACACGCAAAAGAGGCCGTGCGTGCACCGAGCCTACTTGTGGTATTTGCGGGGAAACGGTGTGCACCGCGTGCCCGTGGGAGCGCGCCACGCGCATTCAATCTAGGAAATGGAATGCTCGCTCCCCAATTGGCAATTTCTATAGCATCGATAGGTGTGCTGTAACGCAACGGGCGCGTGTCGGCCCATCCGTTAATGCGTCCGTGCATCCCGAAATTTGTCTGATGGTTCGCTTAGACTTTGTTCGGACCGAGCATCGCAACGCAACCGATGCCAATTTGAATTAGGGCCATAGCGCTTCGGCCTCGCGATGAAGAGAACCGGTCATTCACTCCTTGACTCACTCGTTCTGTCGCTGCAGCGCGTGCACTGCGTAATTGAGCCTTCGCGCTACGATCGTCGATGCGCGTTGAAAGATCTCGATTGCCGCCGCGTTTGCAGTGGCTCAACAAGATAGCGAACGTCAAGCCAATTAGACCTCGCTCTCATCGCTGCTCGCCACAAAATAACAATGTGGTAATTCTGCGCTCCTGCGCCAGCTCGGAGAGCGGCATAGAAATGTCATTTTTATTTTTTACATTTTTCGACGTATCTTGCGCCGACCGACGCATCGGTGCGTGGATTACGAAGGATAACGTGCCGGCCGGCACGGTCGTTGCTCCTATTGCGCTCATCCGCCGGGCCGCGCCGCGAGCCATGGTAGGCAGCGCAGAGACGTCAATCCGGAGACTATAGCCACGGTAGCTGGAAACGATATCAATGTCCCGCCGTGTTAAGCGGCGATTTACAATTGCCGAATTGACGTTACGAATTGCTAGGAACGATATATGGACCCCGCCATGCTCAAGCTTACCCATCCCGTTGTGCGTGGCGAATCGCTGTGGTTTGCCGCGTATGAGTTCGGCTGGGGCTTCCGGGCCTTCGAGATTCGCGGCGACATTGCACAAGCAGAACTAGGCGCCGCCGACACCAGCCCCCGACAACTCACACTAGCATTCGAACTGGGTCGCCAACGTATCGCGAAAGCGGTTACGCCGATGACGTTCGAATACCAAGGCGAACGTATTCCGCTTTACGCAACGCATTTCAGCGCGTAGAAATCAAGCCCAAACGCATTGCGGTCGGCACACAATTTCATCGGCCGACTGCCAATCTGGGACGGCTGTTGTCCAAGGTCCCGACCTCATCTGCTAGAGAAGCATCGTTCGTGACTCTTTGCTCATCTCGTCGAGCAAAGCACGAGGGATTCGTCTGCAAAACAATGATTCCAATAAGGGGCAATTTCGCAAACCGCGGGGCATCAACGACTGCTGCCGTCACGCGAATGCTGGACCATGCGGCCGTAATGGCAATCCAGGCCAAAGGTCATCTGAGCGCAGCGCACGTTTATCGGGGTCAGTAAAATGATTGACGGTAGCTCTGAGCCTGGGCCAGGACGACGGCAAACCGCTCTGCAAGCCCTCCGCCCGGCCAGCTAAAAGCAGCCAACGTGCCTCATCGAGCCAACACCGGGTATCGTTCGGCCACTGGATCAAGCACGGTATCGCGGACGCGCAAATTGCGTCTCGGTAACCGCTGCGTACTAGGGCATAGCACCTACGATGATGCGTTACCTCCTTTATGCCTGCGCAATAGCGCTGGCCAACAACGTCGACAACGTCGCGGCCCGAATCGCCTTCAGCTTGCGTGGCGTGAGGATCGGTGTCCTTGTCAACCTATGGGTAAGCGCGATCACATTCGCCATCACTGCGTCCGCCGCCTTTTTCGGCGGGGGAGTCGCCGCGTCGGTCGGCAGGCAGGTCGCCCCGCTGATCGCGATGGTGCTTCTCGTCTGCCTCGGCGGGTGGATGATAATCGAACCGCATCTTAAGAGTCGGCGCACTGGCCACCTCCCCGGCGAAGGCGCCAAATCGGTCGGAGAGGTTTTGCTCGACCCTCAACGTGCTGACCTCGCTGACGCCAAACACATCGACTTCAAGGAGGCGACCCTCATCGGCATCGGCCTGTCGATCAACAATGTGGGCGGCGGTTTGAGCGCCGGCATGATGAAAGTTGACCCAGTGCTGGTGGGCCTACTATCCGCCGTTTTCAGCTTCATAGCGCTGTGGGCTGGAAACCATTTATCAGACGTACTCGTCAGGTACAAGCTTGCGGACAAAGCAGCGATCGGCGGGGGTTTAATATTGATCGCGATTGGCGCGGAGCAAGTCTTGCACTGAGAGGATTACACCCGCGGTGACGGACGGAGATTCGGCAAGCATTTGCGCCGGTGCTTTTTCCCGTAAGAACCTCAGTTGCGTTGCATCTGGGAGAGCCCCCCTTTTGCCTGCCTAAATATGCCGAGCGGGAGCGATTGCTCTGTTTTTTGTAAAACGGATAATAAGCGATATGGTCGTTTGGCTTCTCCTCGATGAATTTACTCTCACTGGGGACGCCTTAAAGATTGACCGCGACCGCGCCCCACAGGCAATCACCATCGTCACTAAAAAGCACATTGGCATCGATGCCCACGGCCATTTGAAAGTTGTCGTTATAAACAAGTAAGCAATTTTTCATTTAAGTTTTTCGCTGCATTACCGTAATACACCTGCAGGTGTGACACGGCTGGCTTTCGCGATTCTGCCCGCGTGGTCCGCAGAGGCGATGCCTCTTCCGCTCATGCATAGCCAAACACCCTCCGCCTGTTTGATCACGGGCAGTATGCCAACGCGGCAAGAAGAAAATTCCGTATCGACGACAAGCGATAGGCGTTTAGCTCTGGCGACAAAGCAACTCTCGGAGAAGTTGATGAAAAAAATTGGCGCGCGACTTGCCGCAAGTTTTACAGCCGTGCTCTTGCTGCTGATTCTTATCGGTGTGATCTTGAGCATGCAGATGGCTCGCATGAACGAGAGTACGGAAGTGATCGTCAACGATCGCCTGAAGCTACAAAACCTCGCGCGCGAAGGTGAAGCGGGCACTTATGTGACGACCTTGTACTTCTATCGAAGCATCGCCCAGTCTACGCCAGAAGCGTTTGAGGATGACGTCCAGAATCTCGCGAAAAAAGCAAAGCTCAACGGCGAGATTTACGACAAGCTTCAATCCATGCTGGGCAACCAGCCGAACGCGCGCGCGTTGATGCAACGGCTCATCGAAGCGCGCAAGCAATACAACGTTGCTCTCGTTCCGGCGCACGCCCTATTGGCGAAGCACGACATCGAAGGCACAAAGGCCGCATTGCTGAGTACCACACCGCTTCTGACCGCCCTGCTGAAGGCACAGGAAGATCTCGTCGCCTATGAAACCGAGCAAATGAACGCAGCTGTGTCGGAAAGCCAGGCGGCTTACGCCACCGCACGCACCGTGCTTTGGATCCTGACTGGCGCGGCAATCGTCATTGCGGCGATTCTCGGGTCGCTATTGACCCGCTCGATCATTCGCCCCCTGCAGCGTGTCGTTGAGGGCGCAAACGCGCTGGCCGATGGCGACTTGACGGTTCGCATCGGGCTCCAGCGCATGGATGAAGTCGGTCTGCTCGCCCATGCAGTCGATCGCGCGATCGTTCAGCTCGGCTCGGTGGTGCAAGAGGTCAAGCACGCGGCAGAGTCGATCGCCACCGCGACGCACCAGCTCGCCAGCGGCAATTTGGATTTGTCGCAGCGCACCGAGGAGCAAGCCGCTTCGCTGCAACAAACCGCATCGAGCATGGAGGAATTGACCACCACGGTGCGCCGAAACGACGGCAGTGCCAAACAAGCGAGTGCCTTGGCCGCCTCCGCTTCGCACACTGCGCAGCGAGGCGGAGATGAAGTGTCGAGAGTCGTCAAATCGATGCAGGCCATCTCCACTAGCTCCACCAAAGTGGTCGACATCATTGC
The DNA here is from genome assembly GCA_036262895.1 of Xanthobacteraceae bacterium. Classification (GTDB taxonomy): domain Bacteria; phylum Pseudomonadota; class Alphaproteobacteria; order Rhizobiales; family Xanthobacteraceae; genus AP-16. The sequence goes on along the minus strand of DATAIA010000039.1, from coordinate 1,626 downwards.
GGTGATCGAGAGCATCTCGTTCCAGACAAACATCCTCGCCTTGAATGCGGCCGTCGAAGCGGCACGTGCCGGCGACCAAGGGCGCGGCTTTGCGGTGGTCGCCGCGGAAGTGCGAGCACTCGCTCAGCGCAGTGCGACAGCCGCAAAGGAAATCAAAACCCTCATTGAAGACTCGGCGACTCACGTCACCGACGGATCAACGCTGGTTTCCCAGACAGGCGATACGATGACCAAGATCGTCGATGCCATTCGCCAAGTGACCCACATCATGAACGAGATTGCCGATGCCTCAACCGAGCAAACGGTCGGCATCGAGCAAGTTGGGCGGGCGGTCAATCAGATGGACCAAGTCACGCAGCAAAACGCCGCGCTCGTCGAGCAGGCATCGGCCGCAGCTCAATCACTCGCACAGCAGGCGCAGAGCCTGCGTAATGCCGTTGCCATTTTCAAAATCGACGGCACCGATGGCGCTCGCTTGCCGCAAACGGCGAAAGATACCGGGAGCCGTTTCCACGCCCATGCCAATTAAAAACGGTGTCTACCGCCCACCGTCACCCGAAAGCGAAATTTATAACCAAGTAAGGCATTGTTCATTTAAGTTTTTCGCTGCTCTACCGTAATACCGTATTCATGCAGTCAGTCGAAAAAAATAAATCTCATAGCCCGCGGGCGTGGCATGGCCGTCTCTCGCAATCTCTGCCCGCTTCGTCCGCAGTGCTGATACCTCTTCGGCTCATGCGCAGTCAAACGGCCTCGGCCTGTCTGATCGCAAGCTATAAGCCAAAGTGGTAGGCGATAAAGCAACGTTCGGAGAAGTTGATGAAAAAGATTGGTGTGCGGCTTGCCGCAAGTTTTACAGCTGTGCTCTTGCTGCTGATCCTTATCGGTGTGGTCTTGAACATGCAGATGGCTCGCATGAACGAGAGTACGGAAGTGATCGTCAACGATCGCCTGAAACTGCAAAACCTCGCCCGCGAAGGCCAAGCGGGCACTTATTTGACCGCTTTGTATCTCTATCGCGGCATTGCCCAGCCTACGCCGGAAGCACTTGATGACGAGCACCGGAGGCTTGAGAAGCAAGCAAAGCGCAACGGCGAAATTTATGCCGAGCTGCAATCCATGCTCGGCAATGAGCCAGACGCGCGCGCGTTGATGCAACGGCTCATCGAAGCGCGCAAGCAATACAACGTTGCTCTCGGTCCCGCGCACGATTTGATGGCAAAGCACGACATCGAAGGCACAAAGGCCGCCTTGCTGAGCACCACACCGCTTCTGACCGCCCTGCTGAAGGCGCAGGCAGATGTCGTCGCCTATGAAACCGACCGAATGAACGCAGCTGTGTCGGAAAGCCAGGCGGCTTACGCCACCGCACGCACCGTGCTTTGGATCCTGACTGGCGCGGCAATCGTCATTGCAGCGATTCTCGGGTCGCTTTTGACCCGCTCGATCATTCGCCCCCTGCAGCGTGTCGTTGAGGGCGCAAACGCGCTGGCCGATGGTGACTTGACGGTTCGCATCGGGCTCCAGCGCATGGATGAAGTCGGTCTGCTCGCCCATGCAGTCGATCGCGCGATCGTTCAGCTCGGCTCGGTGGTGCAAGAGGTCAAGCACGCGGCAGAGTCGATC
>DATAIA010000038.1:0-7386 GCA_036262895.1 Xanthobacteraceae bacterium | reverse complement strand
CGTGTTCATCCGCGAACCGGAGTTCCAGGGCCAGACCAAGGACCGGCTTGCGACAGTTGAGGCCGGCCGCATTGTCGAACAGGCAATCCGTGATCCGTTTGATCATTGGCTGGCCGGCAATCCAAACCAGGCCAATCGCCTACTCGACTGGGTAGTCGAGCGCGCCGAGGAACGCCTTCGCCGACGCCAGGAAAAAGAGATCTCGCGCAAGTCCGCTTCGCGCAAGCTGCGGCTGCCCGGCAAGCTTGCGGATTGCGCCAACAGCGGCGCTGCCGGCTCTGAACTCTTCATTGTCGAAGGCGACTCCGCAGGCGGCAGCGCCAAGCAGGGACGCGATCGCGCAACCCAAGCGATACTTCCGCTGCGCGGCAAGATCCTCAACGTCGCCTCGGCGGGAAAAGACAAGCTCGCCCAGAACCAGCAGCTTGCCGATCTCGTGCAAGCGCTCGGCACCGGGACCGGAGCGCACTTCCGCGAGGAAGATCTGCGTTATGAGAAGGTCATCATCATGACCGACGCCGATGTCGACGGCGCGCACATTGCTTCCCTGCTCATCACCTTCTTCTACCGTCAGATGCCGCGCCTCATCGAGCGCGGCCACCTTTACCTGGCGGTGCCGCCGCTCTATCGCCTGAGCCACGGGGCGAAAAGCGTTTACGCACGCAATGACGCGCATAAGGAAGAGTTACTGAAGACTGAGTTCCACGCCAACGCCAAGGTTGAGGTCGGCCGCTTCAAGGGCCTCGGTGAGATGATGGCGCAGCAACTCAAAGAGACGACAATGGACCCGAGGACGCGAACGCTGCTACGGGTCATGTTGATGACAGAAGACCGCGAGGACACCTCTGATGCGGTCGAGCGTTTGATGGGGACCAAGGCAGAAGCACGCTTCACCTTTATTCAGGAACACGCGGAATTCGCACGCGAAGAATTGCTGGATGTGTGACATCAATTTCAGTTGATGTCACATTTCCCAGTTCCGTGAGCTGCTGCCACGCATCCACCCCACCGCTCATCCCCGCGCAAGCGGGGATCCAGAAAGTTGTCAAATAAATGACTGGATTCCCGCTTACGCGGGAATGAACGGAGTTTTAAAGCTACGGAATCAGTGTCTCCGCCGCGGGTAGACAATGATCCGACGCGACGGGCCAGGATAAGTATAAAGAAGCCAAGGCGCGCAATTCCCGCCGGGCGCACACAACGGATAGCCAATTAATCCGGGAACGAACGGGTAATTGACGCCACCCGGCGCGACATAAGAAAATTTATAGGGACCGTAGTCGTGATTGTAGTCGCAATGCGGATCGCATTGATCGGCGGCTGCGGTCTCCGGCTTTAGCCAAAGCAAACTTACGAACATCAATATCAACAGTCTCAGCATATTTGCTCCGTTGTATAAATAATCTGAACAACAGCAGCTACAGACACCTCAGCCGTTCATCCCCGCGTAAGCGCGGTTCCAGTTTATGAATTAACGACTGGATTCCCGCTTGCGCGGGAATGAGCGGAAGTTATGGCAGGCCGATCAAACCCAACATTCGAATTCCCAAGAAACAGAATGGGAACGAAAGCCATCATGCTAGGCCTCCAATGATTTGACGGTCTGGGGGTTCCCTCGGAGCATCCGATTTGAGACTTTATTGACATCACAGATGCGCAGTAGAGAATTGGCCACCCTACAAAACTGCTCAATAACCAACGGGAGGATGGATCGTGAAACGCTTGTCCTATGTTTTGATCGCACTGCTTGCTATTGGCGCGACCTTTGTCCGCAGTTCTCAAGACGCGGTTGGTCAAACCGATGCAGGATGGATTACGCTGTTCGACGGCTCCAACCTCGATCACTGGACCACGATCGGCAATGCCAATTGGAAGCTGGCCGATGGCTCCGTTCAGGCCGACAAGGGCGAAGGCTTCCTGGTGTCGAAAAACACCTACACCGATTTTGAAATCAGGGCTGAATTCTGGGTCGATGAAGAAGCAAATAGCGGCATCTTCATTCGCTGCACCGATACAACCAAGGTCACAGCCACCAACGCCTATGAAGTCAATATTTTCGACAAGCGCCCCGATCCGACCTACGGCACCGGCGCAATCGTCAATGTGGCGAAAGTCGTTCCGATGCCAAAGGCGGCCGGCAAGTGGAATGTCTATGAGATCACCGCGAAGGGACCGACATTCACTGTGACACTAAACGGCCAGCGCACTGTTGACGGCGTGAAGGATGAAAAACATGCGAGCGGCCCGATTGCGCTGCAGTACGCGGCCGGTGTCGTGAAATTCCGCAAGGTGCAAATCAAGCCGCTGTAAGTTCAGACTAAGACTTCCACCTCCAAATCAATGCCCCTGCCGGGCACACAACACAAACGCCGCGCACTCTGCGCGGCGTTCGATTGTCGTTGCCAGTTGGATGACGCCGAGCCTGTGATCGGGCACCAAGGCGATTAATGGTTCTGCCCTAGCTGTCGCGTCGTGTACTCGTAGCTCATCAATGCACTTCCTGCATAGTCGTATAGCTTCGAAGAGTTCGCGGCCCTAGCGTTAGCGATTTGAAGCGCGCTGCTGGCTGTGTTCAACAGTCGGGCGTATTCAGGATCCTTTGAATGACTAGCCGCGTCAGTACGTGCTTGATTATATACTGCGAGCGCTTCGTCTCGTATCTTTGAGTCTCTTTGCAAAGTTTGATATGCGGTCTGGATTGCCACATTCAGTCTTTGTTTATTCACCTGATACGTCGTCAGGCCCCTGTGATCGCGAACGTCCCCTGAAGAGGCGGTAAGACTAGCGCTCGCAATGGAAGTCTTGGTCGGAGCGGCAGCCTGCTTCGCCGAAGTCGCGGCAGGAGCAGGAGCAGCAGGAGTTGCCGTTTCCGGATGGCGATGATCGCGCGTTTTGACGGTGCCTGCAAAAGCGAGCGAGCCGGAGAGGATCGTCAAAGCCGCTGCAAGGGCAAATGAGCTGGAGAAGGTTCTGGACATGGCTTTCTTCCTTTCTGTGGCTTGCTGCACGTTGCAGACCCAGTCTTGGCGGTCCGAAGATCGGATGACCACCGAACACCTGCACCATGCCACGCCGCATTCCGGGCGGCTGTGAGCTAGGTCACAGGCCGGAAAAAGGGTCGAAAACGGCCTAAATCCGCCGCCGAACTCGAGAATTGAAGATTTTGGGACGCCTAGTTCCGCCCAACCACCGTGAGCGCGCTCTCCAGATCCGCAATCAAATCAGTGGGGTCTTCGACCCCCACCGACAGCCGGACCAGCGTATCGCCAATGCCAAGGTCGGCCCGCACATCGCTCGGCACCGAGCCGTGGGTCATCAGCGCGGGATGCTCGATCAAACTTTCGATGCCGCCCAGGCTTTCGGCAAGGGCGAACAAATGGCACCGCTCGAGAAAGGCGCGGGCATCGTCCAACGTACCCACCAGATCGACCGAGATCATGCCTCCGAATGCATGCATTTGCTTGCAGGCTAGCGCATGTTGAGGATGGCTCTTCAGCCCGGGATAAAACACACGGCGCACCTTGGGATGACGCTCAAGCCATTCGGCAATTTTCAAAGCCGAAGACGATTGCCGCTCCATGCGCAACGCCAGCGTTTTTACGCCGCGCAAAGCCAGGAAACTATCAAACGGCCCCTGGATTGCGCCGACAGCGTTTTGCAGAAACGCGAGCTGATCGCGCAATTCGGAATTTTCGCCGACCACGGCAATGCCGCCGACCATATCGGAGTGGCCGTTGAGATATTTGGTCGTCGAGTGTACGACAAGATCGAACCCGCACTCGATCGGCCGCTGAATGTAAGGGCTAGCGAAGGTATTGTCCGCGACAATCAGAATGCCGTGTTTGCGGGCAATCGCGGCGACTGCGCGGAGATCAATCAGCTTGAGCAATGGATTGGTCGGGGTCTCGATCCAGATGAGGCGCGTGTTCGGCCGGATCGCCGCTTCGAGTGCTTCAGGCTTTGAGAGATCGAGATAGCTTGTCTCGATTCCCGCCGAGCGCTGCCGCACTTTGCTGAACAAGCGCCGCGTCCCGCCATAAAGATCATCAGCCGCAATAACATGCGATCCCTGATCCAGCAGATCGAGCACTGTCGCCATCGCCGCCAGGCCCGATGCAAAAGCAAAGCCAGCTGAGCCGCCTTCGAGATCGGCAACGCACCGCTCGAAGGCCATGCGCGTCGGGTTTTGCGTGCGGGCGTATTCAAAGCCTTTGTGTTTGCCGGGACTTTCCTGAACGAAGGTCGATGTCGCATAAATCGGCATCATCACCGCGCCCGTCGTCGGGTCTGGCGCTTGGCCGGCGTGAACACAGCGTGTGGCAAATCCCAGATTGTTTGGTCTAGTCATCGTGTCGTGATCCGGAAGTAGTTGATCATATCCATGCGGGTCGCGAGACCGAGAAACCGGCCTTGATCCATGACGATGGCGATAAGGTCGCGGCGGAACAAAGGAATGAGGTCTCGCACCGGTGCATCGGCGGAGATTGTTTCAAGGCGCGTCACCATGATGTCTTTTACCGGACGCGCGAACACCGCATGCGCGCTGCCGTTTTCCGTCAGAAGCGCGGCCAACAGATCGCTTTCATCGACCAGACCGACAATCTGGCCATTCTCGACGACAGGCAATTGCGAGACGTCGACCGCACGCATGCGTGCGAGCGCCGTCCTGACCGTATCGTCAGGTTGGACGACGACCGTCGCGCCCTCGGTATAGCGCGCGACAACAACGTCGCGCACGGTGCCGAGCCGCTCGTAGTCGTTCCAACCTTCTTGGGCGAGATAAGCATCATTGAAAACCTTGGAGAGATATTTGGCACCGGAATCGCAAACCAACGTGACGACGCGTTTCGGCCGATTCTGCGCTCTGCAATATTGCAGGGCCGCAGCAAGCAACGTGCCTGATGAGGAGCCCGCAAGAATGCCTTCCCTTTGCAGCAGTTCACGGGAGGCCGCAAAACTATCGCGATCCGAAATGGAATAAGCCTGGCTGACCAAAGAAAGGTCGGCATTGGGTGGAATGAAATCTTCGCCGATCCCTTCAACCGCCCAGCTCCCCGCCTCAATCATTCGGCCGGAACTAATGTAAGGAGCGAGAACGGACCCGACCGGATCCGCGAGGATCATTTCGGTCTTGGCTGAATGTTGTTTCATGAAGCGGCCGATCCCGGTGAGCGTGCCGCCGGAACCGACACCAACCACCACCGCGTCGATATCTCCGCCCATCTGTTCGAAAATCTCAGGCCCGGTTGTTTCCAGATGCGCACGCGGATTGGCCGGATTTTCGAACTGATTGACATAGAACGCACCCGGCGTGCGCTGGGTGATCGCTTGCGCAAGATCCTGATAATAGTCCGCGTGCCCCTTGCCGACATCGGACCGCGTGAGGATCACCTCGGCGCCCATCGCCTTGGCATGGAGGATTTTTTCGCGCGCCATCTTGTCCGGAACCACCAGAATGGTCCGGTAGCCTTTACGCTCGCCAACAAGCGCCAACCCGAGACCGGTATTACCGGCCGTCGCCTCGACAATTGTGCCGCCGGGCTTCAGCCGCCCTTCCCGCTCCGCCGCATCGATCATGGCACGGGCGGGCCGATCCTTGATCGACCCACTGGGATTGGCGCTTTCGAGTTTGAGAAATAAGCGGCAAGGCCCGGTGTCGAGGCGAGCAACTTCGATGAGCGGCGTCCGGCCGATAAGGTCAAGAACTGAGGACATGCTTCAGTATAGCGAACGCGTGCGGAGCAGACAGTGCATAAACTGCACTTCTTCTCTGGATTCAGCCAATTAACCGCGCAACCAACTCCCAAGCGTCTCGTTCACGGCCAAGGGCTGCTCCAAGGTTGATAAGTGACCGCATTGGGGAACAATAACGAGTTTCGCCCCGGAGACGCCTTCCGCCATTTCCTTGGCGCGATCGGGAGGCGTCAGCTCATCTTGCTCGCCGACGAGCACAAGCGTCGGGCAGCGTATCGAGCGAAGAAGGGGCCGCGAATCCGGGCGACCCTTGATGGCTGTTTGCTGACGAATGAAAGCCTCGGGACCGGTCTCCTGCGCCATGCGTTCCACAACTTCTTTCAAAGCCGGGTCCTGCCGGCGCGTAGAATGGACCATGAGCGGGAAAAGCACTTTTGAAACCTCAGGAAAACGTCCTGCACGCGCAAGCGCAATTTGTTGATCCCGCCGCGCAGTTTGTTCCGGCTGATCGGAACGTGCCGCCGTATCGAGCAAAGCAAGCTTCATCACACGCTCAGGCGCCTGCCGCATGATTTCGAAGGCGATGTATCCGCCCATCGAGAAACCAACCAGCGCAAAATGCGGCGGCGCTTCGGCAAGGATACTTTGGGCAATCGCTGCCATCGAGTCATGGCGCGTATGATCAGCGATCATCACCGGCCCGAAGCCCCATAGCCCAGGGATCTGCTCCGCATAAACGCGCGCCGAACAATTCAAGCCGGGAATGAGAACGATAGGTGTGCTCACAGCGCCTCACTCGTGTTAAAGACCATGTGCGACCACTTCCCCATTCCGGCCTTTGCGCTGCCCCTCCCCGGAGGGTGAGGAGAAGCAAGATCGCGAGTATCTGTTGGTCGAAGACCAGCCGGGTGGGGTTTCGGTACGGCTAACAAACATGCGCACCTACTCAGAAAATCAATCACACTTCAATATCCGCTTCATTGCATGATCGACCCCATCAATCGACTTATTATTTTTGTCCTGCTGATCATCAGCCTCACGCTCTCCCTTACCCGCGCGGGATTTGCTGAGAGCAAGCTCGATGCACGTTATTCCATTTCGATGGCCGGCATCACCATCGGCAAGAGCATTTGGTCCGTCGAGGTCGGCGATACGCAATATTCGATGACCGCCAGCGCCCGAACCAGCGGCGTCGTTCGAGCGATTGCAAGCGGTGAAGCGTCAGGTGCGGCCCAAGGACTCCTCAATCCCGAGGCCGTGATACCCACTGCCTTCACCGCAAGATTGGCATCGGAAGATGAAAACGACGCGGTCCGCATGACGCTCAGTTCAGGCAATGTCAAAGACCTGATTGCCGATCCGCCCCAGCTTTCCGGCGGCAATCGCATCCCACTCGTAACCACGCACCGTCAAGGCATTATCGATCCAATGAGTGCCGGATTGATGCTGGCTGAAAAGGGCGCTGACCTCCTCACACCTCGTACCTGCCAGCAAACCCTGCCGATCTTCGACGGGCGCCGGCGTTATGATGTGGCGCTATCGTTCAAACGGATGGAGAAGGTCAAGGCAGAGGTTGGATATGAGGGCGCTGCGCTTGTTTGCGCGGTCAGCCTTCATCCGATTGCAGGTCATCGAGCCGGTGGCTCAGCCCTCGAATATCTGGTTAAGACCAAAAATATGGAAATCTGGCTC
>DATAIA010000037.1:0-1569 GCA_036262895.1 Xanthobacteraceae bacterium | reverse complement strand
CACGGGTATCACGCCTTACGTTAGTCGCGCCTTCATGCCAGTAGAATGGGCTGACCGTCGTACCGTTGTTTGAGAGGCAAATGAGGCAAGGAGTCGGCAACCTGCCCTTCCAGCACATCGGGCTCATACCCCAGAAAGAGTTTGACCATTTTGTATATTTGCTGACTTTTCCAGTAGTTCCATCGAACCGGGGAAGCAAATGGCCGCCACTTGGAGTTTGGTTGCCCTTTCGGCGCTCTCCCTGGCTATATTCGTCTACCCTTACCTCATCTACCCGCAGGTGCTGCGGCTACTCAGCAAAAAGCCCGTAAATCTGAAACAAGTGGAGCTGAGCGCGTCGATTTTGTTTTGCGCCTATAACGAGATCGCGTCGCTTCCCGAGAAGATTGAAAATCTACGGCAACTCAAGGGCGCGCGGCGCGACCTGCAAATCCTTGCTTACGACGATTCATCTTCTGATGGCACCTATGAGCTCATGGCGAGCGCTTCGGACGTGCTGACGGTTGTTCGAGGGCCAGGTCGAACCGGCAAGGCCGCGGGCATGAAAAGGCTTGCGGGGCAAGCGAGCGGCGACATCCTGATCTTCACCGACGCCAACATCCTTCTCTCAAATGACGTTATCGATCGGCTACTACCCTACTACGGCGATCCTGAGGTCGGCGGAGCTGCGTGCACCATCAAGACGATTAGGGGCGCCGCGAGTATGACAAGCAGGGTTGGAGCGGGTTACGTCGCCCTTGACGACAGGTTGCAGCAGCTGGAATCTTCCACCGGCAACGTCATGGGCGCCACAGGCGGCCTCTTCTCCGTCCGGCGCGAACTTTATCCTGACTTCCCGGATTCGGTGCAGGACGATTTTACCGTGTCGATGAGCGTGATCTTCCAGGGTCGGCGCTTGGTTAAGGCCGTAGACGTGGTCGGGTTCGAGAGAAGCGTAAGCCAACGCGGTGAGGAGCTGCGGCGTAAAGTCCGCATCGGTGCGCGCGCCTACCACACGCATACCTTCCTCCGCCCGGGCATCAGGAACATGCAAGCACGTGATCGCATGAAATACGTATCGCGAAAGATGCTGCGCTGGTTCGGCGGAGTGTTCCTGACGCTAAGCGCTGTGTTCGCCTTCGCCGCCGTTGCGACCATATCGGCGTCCGCAGGCCTTCTTTTGATCCTCGCAGCCTGCGCAGCGGTTGCCGTTGGCGTCCGGATGAACTCGGGCCCGATTGCAGCGACGGCCGAGATGGCGCTTGCGACCTATGCGACCCTCATCGGAGTACTCCGCGCGATGCGCGGTCAAACGGTCGTAACCTGGGCACCGGCAAAGTCGAGGTGACCACCATGGACAGCGGGACTGCGCCGAAGCATCACCTTCGAATAGGATATCTGCTGCAGCAGTTTCCGCTGCCTACCGAGACCTTCGCGGTGTCCGACATCGCAGCATTGCTGGCGCAAGGGCATAAGGTCAGCGTCTTTACGCTCAAGCGCCCGCGACCGAACGAGCAGCAGCTTCTCGAACAGAGCGGAGTGCCGCAAGAGCTGTCGATTTCCCGCACGAGCTGGCGTCGCGTGAGGGAA
>DATAIA010000036.1:0-7990 GCA_036262895.1 Xanthobacteraceae bacterium | reverse complement strand
TGCCTTGGCTCAAATTCCGTCCTCGGTGCCCATCCCGTTCCGGCTGCTCGTCGTTGCAGCAGCGGGCGGCGGGGTTTTGCTCGCGGGGACGCTTGCGCTGTGGGTCTATTACGGCAGTACGGTTTTTTACGAAATGATCGTAGCCGGAATTGCTGCGTGTTTTTAGTTGAGAGGTTTCGGTGATGAACGCCCGCACAATGCGTCTCCTGCTGATTGCTTTGGCCTTCATCGCCGGGCTTGGCAGTGCATTGACGATCGTACTGATTGTCACGGCGCGCGAGCCGAAACCGATGCAGGCTGCAACAGCGGCCATCGGCGGCCCGTTTCGTCTCATCGATCAGAACGGTCGCGTCGCGACCGATCAGGATTTCAAAGGCCGGCCCTTTCTGGTGTTTTTTGGCTTTACCCATTGTCCGGACGTCTGTCCCACCACGTTGTTCGATATTTCCGAAGTCTTGAGCAAGCTTGGTCCTGACGCGGATCGGGTGGGCGCTGCGTTCATCACCGTCGATCCCGAACGCGATACGCCGCAAGCGGTGAAGGATTATCTGTCGAGCTTCGATCCGCATGTGCGGGGATTGACCGGCGATCCCGCCGATATCGCAGCCATTGCCAAGGGCTACCGCGTCTATCTCAAAAAAGTGCCGCTTGAAGGCGGCGACTACACCATGGATCACACCGCGCTTGTCTATCTCATGGACAAGGAGGGCAACTTCATCGCCCCCTTTAATCTCAAGCGTCGTCCCGAAGAATCCGCCGCTGATTTGCGCCGTTATCTGTGATTCCACAGCGTCTGGAATCCGCACTGTCGCGCGTGTCGATTTCGGTTATAAGCGAACCGGAATGATGATCCGCGAGCGCTTTAACGTGTTTCGGACAACAAGCATGCCGCTGTTGAAGAAGGGCCAATATGGGATGCGCGCGTGGGCATACGTGCTCACGCTGGGTTGTTTGGCAGCACTCGCACCGCCATCCCCGGCCTTTGCGCAGTCAGCCGAGGGAAAAAGCTCGGTGGGCGTTCCCGGCTTTTGGGATCCGCGTCGGCGGCCGGAGCGTCCGGATTTGTCGCGCGTGACGACCATTCGTTTTCTCACTGAAACCGACTATCCGCCGTTCAACTTTCCGGGTCCCGACGGCAATCCTGCCGGCTTCAATGTCGATCTTGCGCGGCTGATCTGTGAGGAGTTGAAGGCCACCTGCACCATTCAGATGCGCCGGTTCGATACGCTGACCAATGCGCTTGCGGATAGTCGCGGCGACGCGGTGATTGCCTCCTTGGCGCCAACCCCTGCCTTGCGCCAGCGCGTGGATCTAAGCGATCCCTATTACCGATCGGCTGCGCGCTTTGTCGCTCGCCGCGACAGCCCTCCGGTCGATGCTCTCCCTGAGAGCCTTGAGGGCGGAAAAATCGCCGTGGTCGCCGGCACGGCGCACGAGGCCTACATCAAAAACTTCTTCACCGAAGCCCAGGCACGCAGCTATCCGACCTCCGAGGCCGCGCGCGAGGCCTTGCGTCGCGGCGAGGTCGATTTGTTGTTCGGCGACGGCATCCAACTGGCGTTCTGGCTCAATGGGACCGATTCCGGCGGCTGTTGCGTATTCCGTGGCGGTCCGTTTACGGAAAGCCGTTATTTCGGAGAGGGCATCGGTATTGCTGTCCGGCGCGGCAACGACACCTTGCGGCAGGCCCTGAATTGGGCCCTGTTCCGCCTCTGGGAGAAGGGGCGATATACCGATCTGTGGCTGCGCTATTTTCCAATCAGCCCGTTTTGATGCGCCGCGGTTCGTGATAATGGCCCGCCATTCCTTGCCGGGTATCGGAGTTGTAGTTTGATGTCGAACGTTCATTCCCAGCCAAGCGCCGCCGAACTTCGCGAGCTTGCCGAAAAATCCAATGCATGGCCGTTCGAGGAGGCGCGCAAGATCGTTGCGCGGCTCAAACGCAAGCCCAAGGACGAAGTCATTTTTGAAACCGGTTACGGCCCATCGGGCCTGCCGCATATCGGCACGTTCGGCGAAGTGGCGCGGACGACAATGGTGCGCCACGCCTTCCGCGTGCTCACCGAAGATAAAATCAAAACCCGCCTGATCGCGTTTTCCGACGATATGGATGGGCTGCGCAAGGTCCCCGACAACGTCCCCAACCGCGATCTCCTGGCCGAACACCTCGGCAAGCCGCTGACGAAGGTGCCCGATCCGTTCGGCACTCATCCAAGCTTCGGCGAACACAACAACGCGCGGCTGCGATCGTTTCTCGACACATTCGGCTTTGATTACGAGTTCATGTCGGCGACCACCTGCTACACGTCGGGGGGCTTCGACAAAGCGCTGCTGCGCATGCTCGAATGCTATGACGAGGTGATGGCGATCATGTTGCCGTCGCTGCGCGAAGAACGCGCGCAGACGTATTCGCCCTTCCTGCCGATCTGCCCGCGTACGGGAATTGTGCTTCAGGTTCCGGTCGTCGCACACGATGCCAAGGCCGGCACGATCACCTACGAAGATCCTGACATCAAAAATCAAGTGACGGTTCCCGTCACCGGCGGACATTGCAAGTTGCAATGGAAGCCCGATTGGGCCATGCGCTGGCTTGCGCTTGGTGTCGATTACGAAATGGCCGGAAAGGATCTGATCGATTCCGTCAAATTATCGGGCGAGATCGTGCAGGCGCTTGGCGGTATCGCTCCGGAGGGGTTCAACTACGAACTGTTCCTTGACGAAAAGGGCCAGAAGATTTCGAAATCCAAGGGCAACGGCCTCACGATCGAGGAATGGCTGCGCTATGCGAGCCCCGAGAGCCTGTCGCTGTTCATGTATCGCGAGCCCAAATCGGCGAAGCGGCTTTATTTCGATGTGATCCCACGTCAGGTCGACGAATATCAGCAGCATCTGGAGGGGTATGGGCGGCAGGACGAGCGGCAGCGCCTGTCCAATCCGGTCTGGCACATTCACTCGGGCGAGCCGCCGAAATCGGAAATTCCGATTTCATTTGCGATGTTGCTCAATCTGGTCTCTGCCTCCAATGCGGAGAATGCGGAAACGCTGTGGGGCTTTATCGGCCGCTACTGGCCAGGCGTAACGCCCGCAAGCCATCCGAAGCTCGATGCGCTTGTCGGATATGCAATCCATTATTTCCGCGATTTCGTTTTGCCGGCTAAACGTTTCCGCGAGCCCTCTACGGCCGAGCGCAAGGCGTTGCTTGATTTGCGCGATGCCCTTTCTCAGCTGCCGGCAGATGCGACTGCTGAAAACATCCAGGATGTCATTTACGAAGTCGGTCGCCGCGAGCCTTTCCTCGACACGACCGGCAAGATCAAAACGAAGGACGGCAAGCCCGGCGTTTCGCTTGACTGGTTCAACATGCTCTATCAAGTGCTGCTGGGCCAGGAGAAAGGGCCACGGTTCGGCTCATTTGTTGCGGTCTATGGGCTTGTGAATACGATCGACATGATCGACGGCGCTCTGGCGCGCTCTGCCTGAATCGCAGTATTAACGAATCGATCGAACCAAACAATCTGGTTGGGGGAATCTACCGCTCATGATGAAACGATTTCATCTGATCGTTGCTGCCTTGGTTTGGAGTGTTTCTTTAGCGCTCGCCAGTGACCCGACAGGGGTATGGGCGACTCAGGATGGCGAATCCCATGTGCGCGTGGCGCAATGCGGCAAGGCATTCTGCGGAAACATCGTCTGGGTCAAAAATCCCATCGATGCCGAAACCGGAAAAATATCGACGGACAAATTCAATCCGGATCCGGCGAAACGCAACCGTCGCATGCTTGGAATTCAGATTGCCGTGGATATGAAGCCGAGTGGCACGCCGGGGAAATGGTCGGGCCATTTTTACAACGCGGACGACGGGCAAACATATGAGGGCTCGCTTATCCTCGGCGGCCCTGGAATTCTCTATGCGGAGGGCTGCCTTGCTGCGTTCTGCATGAGGCAGATTTGGACCAAGGTGAAGTGAAGGTCTAAGACTTCATATAGACCGTCACCCCAGGAGCTGCCTGTGATCGCTCTTTTCGATCGTCTTGCCCAGCCGATGCTGCGGGTCATGGATCCGGAAAAAGCGCATGCGCTTGCGATCAATGCGCTGCGGCTTGCACCTTTGCCACACTGTGCTCCCGATGACTTACGGCTTGGCGTCAAAGCGTTTGGGCTGAGCTTTCCCAATCCGATCGGCATGGCGCCCGGATTCGACAAGAATGCCATGGTACCGGATGCCGTTTTGCGCATTGGCTTCGGCTTTATTGAAATTGGAACGGTGACGCCGCGTCCGCAAGTGGGCAATCCGCGTCCGCGTCTCTTCCGTCTTGAGGCGGACGACGCGGTGGTCAACAGACTTGGCTTCAACAACGACGGCGCGGCTGTCGTCCGTGAACGTCTGACCGCGCGCGCGGATCGCGGCGGCATTGTCGGGGTCAATATCGGGGCCAATAAGGACAGTGTCGACCGCATTGCCGATTACGTGACCGGTATTGAAACGTTCGCCAGTTTCGCAAGCTATTTCACCGTCAATGTTTCATCCCCCAATACGCCGGGCTTACGCGATCTTCAGCAGGCCGCGGTGCTTGACGAGTTATTGGCGCGCGTGATCGAGGTGCGCGATCGCATGGTTGCGCAGGCCGGGCGGCGCCCAGTGCTGCTCAAGATTGCGCCGGACTTGGCACTTGGCGATCTCGACGACATCGTTGGCGTAGCGCGCCGGCGCCATATTGATGGAATGATCGTTTCGAACACGACCGTCACGCGCCCCCCCGCGTTACGCGATCAGAAGCGCGCCGCCGAGGCCGGGGGGCTCTCGGGGCGACCCTTGTTTCGCCTCTCGACCCGGATGTTGGCCGAAACCTATGTGCGCGCCGAACAAGCCTTTCCGCTGATCGGGGTTGGCGGTATCGATTCCGGTGCAGCAGCACTCGCCAAAATCCGAGCGGGGGCAAGTCTCGTTCAGCTGTACTCGGGGCTGATTTATCGCGGTGTCGGCCTTGTTGCCGCCATCAAGTCCGATTTTTTGAATTACGTGCGATTGCGTCGCTATGACTCTATTTCAGATGCGGTCGGCCGTGATGCCGCGGCTTTCACAGCCGAGCCGTGGCCGGAATAAATCTTCAGCTCCGTCCACTCGGGGCTTTAGTGATCCGCACCAAAATCCAAATCGGAATCACAAGCACGGCTCCGAGCAGGAAATAGCGCCAGACCCAGCGTACCGCATCGAAGCCCATCTCCCAGATTCCGCGGAATAACCGCTCGACGCTGTGGATGATGTTCCAGGGATCGAGGCCGATCGCCGCAAGCACGACGCCGACCAAAATCGACAGCAGGATGAGACGTGTCAGCACCGCAAACGGTGGTCCGCCGAGAAAGCGGCCAATGGGGTGGTTAGCCATCGAAACCCTCCGTCATCTCTGGTGCTTGTGTGATCATGTTAAGGCGGAGCGCAACCCTGCTGGAAACCGCTTCGATCGCTTAGCAATTCTACTCGTTTTAGCGCAACCGACCAGTTCGTGCAGTCGCCACTGGTTCACGCCGATTTCTCCAGCATCCGTTCCAATGTTTCCAACCGATCCGCTTCGCCGGGCGGCTTGTCCCAACGTAACCGATTGATGCGAGGAAAGCGCATGGCAACCCCTGATTTGTGGCGAGTCGAGTGCTGTAGCCCTTCGAAGGCGACCTCAAGAACGAGGCCACGATCAGGCTCATGGCTGACTTCGCGCACCGGCCCAAATCGATTGACCGTGTTGCGGCGGACGAAGCGATCGATTTTTTGGAGTTCCTCGTCGGTGAAGCCGAAATAGGCTTTGCCGACCGGAACAAGCTCATCGCCCCCCGGACCGGAACGCCAGAGGCCGAAAGTATAATCCGAATAAAACGACGAGCGTTTGCCGTGGCCGCGTTGCGCATACATGAGCACGGCATCGATGAGTGCCGGCCCGCGCTTCCATTTCCACCACAATCCGCGCGGCCGGCCAGGCATATAGCCCGCCTCGCGCCCCTTCAGCATCACGCCTTCCACCGCCTCGGCATCGGCGCCTGCGCCGAACGCGACCGGGTCGGCTCGCATGGCGGTCAATTCATCCCAGCTTGAAAATGGAACGAGCGGAGATAGATCGATGCGCGGATCGTCAAGCCGGTCGATCAATTTCTCAAGCCGCGCGCGACGCTCGGCAAAGGATAGTCCGCGCAGGTCATGCCCTTCCTCGAATAAGAGATCATAGGCTCTCAAGTGCGCGGGAAAAGCCCCCATGAGTTTTGGCGAGACAGTTTTGCGATTCAGCCGCTGCTGCAGATCGTTGAACGATCGGACACGGCCCTCGCGCATGATCAGCAATTCACCGTCGATCGCGCCGTTGAATTTCAATGCTTCAAGTAGATCGGGAAAACTTCTGGAGATGTCATCGCCGGTGCGCGAATAAAGCCGGGCAACATGACGCCCCTGCTCGGTCAATCCGGCAGAGGCCTGAACCCGCGTTCCATCCCATTTCCATTCGGCACAGAAGTCCTTCGGATCGAGGCCTGCGAAATCGGCAACTTCGATTGCATGAGCCAGCATGACCGGATGGAACGGTGCGGCATCGCGGTGGACGGGGGCGTCTGCGCGTCCTTCAATCCAGGCGAAGAGATCGAGATAGGGCGGCGCCAGTCCCGACCAGAGCAGTTCAATTTCATCAGGTGTTTTGTTGCCGAGCATTGCAACCGCTGTCTTGGCAAGACGCGTCGAGACGCCAATCCGCAAACCTCCCGTCACCAGTTTCAGCAGAGCCCAGCGGCCAGTCTCGTCGAGTTGATCGAGCCAGTTCGCAATTCGGCGCGGCAACTCGGCTTTGCCGAGAGAAGCAAGCGTCTCGACCACTTCGGTGAGCGTCGGTGGTGCGATCTTGCCTTTGTCGGATTGATTGGGCGCAGGCCACATCAACGCGACGGTCTCGGAGAGGTCGCCGACATAATCGTGCGACCACTCGAACAGCACCGGATCGACGCGCTCGACAATCAAAGCACGAATGAGTCCCGGTTTGGCATGGCGGAAGGAGAGCGCGCTTGTGAGTGCGGCAAGCGCCCAGCCGCGCTCGGGATCAGGCACATGACGGAAATACTCGACCATCAGCCGCAGCTTGGCATTGCGTCCATGTTCATAGGCCAGACGATCGAGCAGAGCGGCAAAATGGTTCATGGCGGGGATTCGTCCGTAGCCTTATCTGAAGGTTCAGCCTCCTCGTTTTCGTCGCCATAACTTTCGATACGCAAGGGGCGCGCGCGAAGCCCATGTGTGCCACACCAATGCACCAGCGCATCTTCTTGGCCGTGCGTCACCCAGATCTCGCCTGCACCGGTATGCGGAATGGTTGATGTCAATTGATCCCAGTCGGCGTGATCGGAAATAACAAGCGGCAGCTCAACGCCGCGTTGGCGCGCCCGCGCCCGCACACGCATCCACCCCGATGCGAATGCGGTAATCGGATCAGGAAGACGGCGGGTCCACACGTCCTTGAGTGCGGTGGGTGGACAAAGCGCAATGGCGCCGACAAGTTCTGCCTTGCTTGCATGACGCACCAATCTGATGTCACCCAATGCAATGCCCCGGCTCTCATAGTAGCATGTGATCGTTTCGAGCGCGCCATGCAGATAGATCGGGCGTTCGTATCCAGCTTGCCGGAGAAGCGCGATCACATGCTGAGCCTTGCCGAGCGAATAAGCTCCGATCAGATGGGCGCGTTCGGGAAAGAGCGAAATCGAATCCAACAATTTGGATATTTCACGTCTTGCATCGCCGTGACGGAATACGGGCAGGCCGAATGTTGCTTCGGTGATAAAGACATCACACGCGATTGGCTCAAATGGCAGGCAGGTGGGATCGGGGGCTGTTTTGTAATCGCCCGATGCAACGATCCGCATATTGGAGGCTTCGACCAGGATCTGTGCGGAGCCGAGCACGTGACCCGCGGGGTAGAAGGTGATCGAGACGCCATCGATTGAAACGGTCTCGCTATATTTG
>DATAIA010000035.1:0-2949 GCA_036262895.1 Xanthobacteraceae bacterium | reverse complement strand
TGCTGCAGTGGACGTTCGTTCTGGGGATCATGGCAAGTCCGCTAGCCACGCTTCAGTGCGTGGACGCCTTCGCCAAAACGGATTTTCGCAGCGATCTCGCCGCCTTTACCATTCCGACCTTGGTGATCCATGGCACTTCGGACAAGACCGTGCCGATCGACATTTCCGGTCGCGCCGCCGCCAAGGGCATCAAGGGAGCCAAGCTCATCGAATATGAAGGCGAACCGCACGGACTTTTCGCGACGGCCGCGGAGCGCCTCAACGGGGACCTGAAAACTTTCATCGCCTGATCGAGTAAGACATTTCGTCTCCATGGAGGCCTCAAACATGACCGACCCGAAATCCTCGCGCGACCTGCTAAATTCTCCTCCGATGAAGGATTTGGAACGGGACAGCCAAGAGCGGTCGTCGAAGACGCGGACAGGACCGACATGGCGGGCCGAGATCTCGTTCATGGCGATGGCGGCACGCTTGGCCTCGATACGGCCGACGATCTTCGCCGAGACGACTAAAACGAGCCGCCAATGGATTGCCGTGCTGTGCGTGGCCTATTTGCTCGCCGCGTGGCGAGGCCAAGGAATTCTTCCGATTTCTGGGCCAAATCAAGCAGCAAGGCCCGATCGACAGAAACGCATCGCTTCCCGCTTGTCCGGAGTTGTGAGATGAAAACCGGTGACTTCCTTGTAGAACAGTTGCACGCTTGGGGCATTCGACGCATTTACGGGTATCCCGGCGATGGCATCAACGGCGTCATCGGAGCGCTGCAACGGGCCCACAAGATCTAGTTTGTTCAAGTCCGCCATGAGGAAATGGCGGCATTCATGGCTGTCGCCCACGGTGTTTGTCTGTCAACCGGCGGCCCCGGTGCTACACACCTGCTTACGGGCCTATACGACGCCAAACTGGACCACGCTCCGGTTCTGGCGATTTGCGGACAGGCCGAGGCTACGGTACGGGGGGCGAACAACCAACAAGAGCTCAACCTCGACCGCATGTTTTCAGATGCGGCCATTTTCGCGCAGGAAACTTGCGCGCCAGCGCAAGTGCGCATCTGATCGATCGATGCATCCGAATAGCGAGAGCATCAAACGGTCCTACCGTTCTGGTCCTGCCGAAGGATATTCAAAATCAAAATTATGAAGAGCTCGCTGTGGCCCATGGATTTACCCGTTCGGGCATTGGCTACAGCAAGCCAAAAATCGTGCCGGAAGAGGCCGATCTCGCCAAGGCAGCGGATGACCTGAGTGCCGGCAATAAAGTGGCGATCCTCGTAGGTGCCGGAGCCCGCGGAACAGCGTCTGATCTGACGGAGATGGCGCGCGGGCGTAGCGAAAGCCGCGGCTTAGATGCGGCGTGCTCGGCGTGGCAAAGGCGACCGAAGAGATTGCTCCGGGCGATCCCATCATTGTAGCGCTTCTCTTATCGAAGTTGCGGCCGCTTTCAGAACTTTACCTGCTTGAGAGAACAGAGCCGTTATGTCGGCACATTGCGCTCAAGGTCCTCCAACCACGCTGCAGCATTCCCGTCGGAAGGAGCCCGCCAATCCCCTCGGGGTGATAACGAACCGCCTGCAGAGACCTTCGGACCGTTCGGCAGCGCAGAACGTTTGAACTGGCTGAACGCAAAAAACCGCCTTAGGAACACTTCCAACCACTTTCGGACATCTACTAGACAATAGTTGTGCCGTTGATCGGATGGTACATCGGGCGGCCATCCGCCCTTTGCGTCGACGTCCCAGGCGTGCATCGCCAGGAAGGCGATCTTGGAGGGACGGAATCCGAAACGCAGAATGTAGTACAGATTGAAATCTTGCAGCGCGTAGGGGCCGATTGTTTCCTCGGTGCTTTGCGGTCTCTGGCCTTCCTCCACGGGAACAAGCTCCGGCGATATCTCTGCTCTCAGGATCGTGCCCAAGGTCTGCAAGACGTCGTCGCTGAATTGTTGCGACGAGACGACCCACCGGATCAAATGCTGAATCAACGTCTTTGGAACACCTGAATTTACATTGTAGTGGGCCATTTGGTCCCCTACCCCGTAAGTGCACCACCCAAGCGCCAATTCAGAAAGATCACCGGTGCCAATAACGATGCCCCCGTGATGATTTGCCAGACGGAACAGATAATCGGTCCGCAATCCTGCCTGCACGTTCTCGAAAGTGATGTCATACACGAGCTCGCCTTGACCGAAGGGGTGGCCCATGTCCTTGAGCATCTGCGTGGCAGCTGGTCGAATATCCAGTTCTTGGCAACTGACTTCTAGCGCTCGCATCAAGGCCCACGCCTGACTCTTGCTTTGTTTCCCGGTGGCGAATCCAGGCATGGTGTAAGCGAGAATGTTAGTGCGAGGGAGACCGAGAAGATCCATCGCCTTCGCCGCGACGATCAGCGCGTGCGTCGAATCCAGCCCCCCGGATACGCCAATCACCACGCGCTGCGATTTTATCGCGCGCAGCCGCTGCACCAGTCCGGCGACTTGAATGTTGTACGCTTCGTAACAATCCTGTTCGAGCCTGCTCGCATCACTGGGCACAAACGGAAAGCGTTCCACCGTCCGAACGAACCCGATGTTATCGCCGGGTGGGTTCACTGAGAACAGGATACGGCGGAATGGAGCACGCTTCCTTTGATTTGAGCGGTTATCATGAAACGTACCCATGGCCGCACGCTCTTGCCGCAGGAGATCCAGGTCGATATCGGCGACCGTGACCTGTCCTTGTTGAATGAAGCGCTCGCCTTCGGCCAAAAGGTTGCCGTTCTCGAAAATGGACGTCTGACCGTCCCAAGCCAAGTCTGTCGTCGATTCTCCTGCGCCCCCGGCCGCGTACACATAGGCCGTAAGGCAGCGGGCCGAAGTCGATTGGCACAGAAGGGCTCGGGAACGAGCGCGGCCTATGGTAATTGGACTTCCGGAAAGGTTTAGGAGAACGGTAGCCCCTTCAAGCGCCAATTC
>DATAIA010000034.1:0-8583 GCA_036262895.1 Xanthobacteraceae bacterium | reverse complement strand
CCTCTTTAAATTCTTTAGTCGTGCTTACACTGCGAGTGTGTGGTGACCGGCTGAGCCTCAGATCCGGAGAAGGAACTACGTACCCTGCCGACGGGGCCTCGGCACCTTTTACGGCAGTACTAACGCTATGCTGAAAACAACAACGAGCATCGCCGTGCTCACTGAAACCGAACTCCAGCGCCCCTTCCTTGAGTTCGTCCAGATCCCGATCCGTCAAAGTTTACGCAGGAACCGGAGTTTGGTTTCGATCCGGGAACCAGAGTTTCTCGAGGCAGTGTGGCTTTTCTCAAGGCGGTGGGGACTTGATTGAGCTCAACGCCCCCTTTCACACAAATCGAACCGCGCGGTTGGAACTTTCAACAATGTTCTGCGTCATAAGTCGGGTCCGTTGTGTGGATCCGACGCTTGACCGGGCCTACGCGACGTCTACTGACCCGCTAATTCATCTCGATTGTCACCAGCCTGACAAAAGACCGGACTCATAACTACGGAGGTCCATCGATTGTGGTCGATGCTGCCAGTGCTTTTCGATCTATTCACTGTCGTTCTTCTCGTCAGTGGTTGCCTGTTGCTGTGGCGAAATCTCCGGGCGCGCACGGAAGACGTTCTGCCGATCATCGGAGGTGACTCAGAGGCAGCGGAAAGCGTTGTTCCGATGGCTGAGCTCATCAAGGCCAAAGACATAGTTGCTATGGACAATGGAGCCTTGCTGAACGCTGCTCCCATTCTGCAACCGGACGCGCAGGCAGACGTCCTATCCAGGAACCAAAATCACTTTGCTAGTAGCGTGTCAGCAGCGATAGCCAAATCCAGAAAGCCATCTGTTAGCGCTGAGGCTTGGCAACACCGTGAGGTGCCCACAAGCAAGCGGGAATGCATCAGCTTTCAACGGGAGAACGGGAGCATGCGTCGCCCTATCGAAACCGTGCCGAAAGACGGAAAGGCCGTCATCCTTGAGGATGATGCGAACGGGACGTATGAGCTCGCTCGGTGGTCAGCTCAGGACTGTGCTTGGGTCGGAGAAAACGGCAAACCCTGCAAGATGACGCCAACGCATTGGCATACTGTGCAGCGCGCCGAACATCTCGAAGGTGAGTGCAAGTCCAGCAGCCTGTTGCAGAGCGAGACCTTCCCGAACTTGGGTGCGGAGCCACAGCAGACATCTGCGTCAACAGACGTTTTCAAGCGCCCTCCCATGGTGGCGAGCTCAGAGCTTGTGAGATTTGAGGGTTTGGACAACCAAAAACCGCAACGCTCCCCAACACGACGTCGATTTGCTGCCTGCTGCGGCGCGGCCATGGTTGCGGTGTCCCTTACAGGCATGTATTTCCGCGGTGATGTCGCTGCCTATGCGGCCAAACACGCCGGTCTGTCAGACAAGTTGGGACTTGCGAGTATCCCGCAAGGCTCGCGGATGGAGCAGCCGCGGAAAATCAGCTTGGCAACCACGCTTCCGCAGGCAGAAGCCGACTCGGGCAGCGCGCCTGTTGCGGCGGAGCCGGTCACAGTTGGTAGAGCACCAGGCGCAAGCCGGGAAAATCATCGCGCAGATGCTATGGAGAATGAGTTGCTCAACGCGCGCCAGGCACTCGCGGAAGCACAGGAGCGCGAGACCCTATTAAAGCAGACGACCGAAGCGGCGCGGACCGAACTTCAGCAATCACTGGATAAGATCGCGACCCTGGAAAACGAACTTGCGCTGGCTCGGCAGCACGTCGACCAGGCGTCGCCATCTCCGCGGCGGGGCCGGCGCACCGCGCAACGCCGACTTAAGCACCCCAACCCGCCGGGCTTTTTCGGAATTTTTAGCGTTCCCCCGAATCGTGCGCCGCCCCAAAGCTTCGCGCGAACGCGTTGACCAACTGTGAGATTCGAGCAGCATTCGTCCTGTGACCATCAGCGCGTCGGTTAGCGTACGCGGCTCATTCGATGACCTCGTCGGCGCCCACGAGGAGAGACGGCGGGATCGTGAGGCCGAGAGCTTTGGCCGTTTTCATGTTGATCGCGAAGTCGAAATGCGTGGGACCTTGAAACGGTAACTCGCCCGCTTGCGCGCCATTGAACATTCGCTCCACATAACTTGCTGCCTGCTGGCCGAGTTCTCCAAAGATTGGGGCCGTATCCGATTAGGAAGCCTTTTTGGGCGCTCTCGCGGAAGCCTCCAATCGTCGGCAGTCCGGCTTTTGCTGCAATCGCGCCGAGCTCTTCACTGTCGCGATATAGCTCTGGCGTCGGCACAATCACGACGGCTTCCACGCCATACCCGCGCATCGCATCGAACGCGGCTGCATAGTCGTCCGGGCTCTGATTGTGCCCAGCTTAAACGTTTGCGCGTCCAGAGAAAGCCGTTAGCGCAGGTGAAGCGAAAAGGGGCCAACCGGATGCAACCTCATACGTATCGTTACGGGAAGCTATCGGCCGCTGACTGTATGGGCCCGGAGCTTAGGGGAGCGGATTCGATGGACGGAAGAGCACGAGCCGGAGCGTGAGAGCGAGCCCGCGCGCTGGCAATTTGGATTCCGTTCTGAACCTATGCTCCCACAAACCTACTAAGGATGGTTAGGATCGGATGCTGCCCAAGGATTTGGATGATTGGCAGCGTCCGATTCCGGAATCCGGGTCCAATCGAGCCCGCTCTCGGACGTTTGTGGAGGAAGACCCGGTGCATATGGACCCGAGCGACATCCAAAAATACCCAAAGTCTGCCCGATACATTCAGGGCATCGAAGGTACCTTAAAGGGACAGCCCAAGATACGAGACGCGTTTCTCGACGCTTGCATGGCCGACGATCAATTCCAGTCTCCGAAAGTGGCCGAGAAGCTCGCCAAGGATAGAGCCTTGAGGTGGGCAACCGGACCACTGGTCGACGTGCATGAAGGGCTTATCAAGCCGCCGGTGCAAGGCAGGATCGTCGACGCATGCGGATTCACCGATACGTTCGGCTTAAGGAAGCCGTTTGTAATCATCACTTCCTTCTGGTTCGACGCACTTGAGTTCGGCTTCGATCTTGATCCAAATCGAGCCGGCAATCGGTTGATGAGAACCCTGCTTCATGAGCTCGTTCATTGGGTCCGTGACCAGGCAAAGGCATCAGACGAAATACTCGTCGGCGGATACAAGGGACACTACAAGGAAGCCGGCCACGTCTTCGAGGAAAATGCTTACGGCACCGCCAACATCTGTACCGAAAACGAAATATGGGATGCCATCCTTTCGAGGCGGGACTAGAAAACTTTTCGGATCGGATGTGCTGATCACATCGGGCGGACCTTCGCGATCCCACTCGGTTCGTGAAAAGAAATAGCGGCAGCAGGGCAACGCGATCGGCAGCGTCAAACGGCTAAGGACGTTGCCCGATGGTGGATTGAAGAAACTGCCGCAGCCCTTCGCGCGAATGCTCAGCGGCTGATTTATTGAACGCCAGGTGATGACCGCCCTGATACTGGACCGGCGTCTGAAATGCCGGGAGGTCAAAGCCGTGGGATGCCTCGGCAAGAACCATCAGCTGAATCGGCGCGCCTGCATCCTTTTGCCGGGAAATTCCCATGTCATCTTCGCCGGCGGCCAATTTGCGGCAGGCATCCGCCGAGGCCCAGTCATCGCGCTCACCGATGACGATCAGGGTGGGAACGGTCATCACTCCTTTGAAGCTGTCGCAGGCCGGATAGAACGCTGCCGCCGCACGAAACTTGTGTGCGGCCGCCCGTTCAATCGTGCCGCGCTCGGTCGCCGAAAGAGTCTGCCAGGCGCCCCATGCAAATCCGACGAGCGCAATGCGCTTGGGATCGACGTAGTTTTTCTGAATCAGAAATTCCAATCCGCGATACGCATCCACGGACAGGTCCAGATACGGTGGTGAACCGCCGCCGCAATTCTTAAGTCCCCGCGCGCCGAAGCTATCGAGGGTCAAGGTAACGAACCCCCAACCGGCTATTCTTGCGCCCCAATCCTGGTCGAGTGATCTGGCATAGCCCTCGCAGATCGGAAGCAGCACGACCGCCGGCAAACGGCCGTCAAGGTCCGGATGCCTCAGTAAACCTTGCAGCACAAATGGCAACGGGTTGACCGAAATCTGGATCGGTTCTGCGCTGCGCACGAATTGCTGCTGCGCGTTGCACGGAGACAGCGCGGCGGAAAAAACGAAAGCCGCTATTGCCGAAAGAACCGATGTTGAACGCCTCATGGAATTTCCTTCCATGTGCAGCTCGGATTGGTCTTAAAGGTCCCGCGGATGATATCGGTAAAACCGGGTCTCAACTATCGTGACATCTGGCCTTCGCGGTTGTTGCCGCCGACAAAAGGGCTGTTTCGGACAGCGGGGCCGGTCATACCCCCCTCTCCGCGCCGTGGCATGACCCTCGGGCAGACCGCCGCTGATTGACTTCACGCGCTTGTGTCGGATGGCGCCCTTTTCAGCCCTAGAGCCAGGAGCAGACCAGCACCAGATTGGCCGCGCAGGCCGCCAGCAGCGCGACTGTCAGCGCGGCATGCACTCTCTTTCCGGATGTTCTAAAGCTCGTCTCCATGACGGCAAAAACATCCGGCGATTCTAGTTTGGGAGTCTCGGAGTTTATTTTTCAGCCGATTCAGGACTCGTTTACGACTCAGGCGGCGCGAAGCAGCCCCGGCCCATGGCTCACGTAGGCGTGAGCGGGCAGCGGGGCCCGCTGAAACTCCGCCGTCTCGGCAGCGTTAAACGGGTTTCGCGGAGCAACGCATGCCATACGCGCTATTCAGCAAAGAAGCCAAGCTAAGCAAAACCTATCCCACCGAGGCGGACGTGTGGAAACACGCCCGCAAGAGCGGCTTGGTGGTGGACGTCATGTCGGACGAAGATGCCCCGACGCCCCGGCCGGTTCTGGATAATGACTACGAAATCAGGCCTTGCCGCCCGGACCCACATGAAGACCCCGCCAAGAATCAGGCCGAGGCCGACCGGGAAGAGGAGCAGGACTTTCAGCTCAGCTCGTAATCGGCTTTAGGTGGGACACCCGCCACGCGCCGGGCCTCAGGGGATCGCCGTCGCCAGCGAGGCTTGGTTGGCCGACAGGGTCACGCAGACCTTTTTGCGATGGAGGCCCCTGATTGCGCCTGTGACTTTCAGCACTTTTCCCAGGGAACAGGAGGCGGCCTGCACGTAGGCGATCTCATAAGGCGCCAGCACAAGTGGCTCGGATTTCAAAACATTTTGAGCAAGTCACGGCACGGTGAGCGCGGACAAAATCAACCCTGACAATATGGTACGCATGTTTTTGGGGTCCACAACCGGCCAGCCCACAATAATCAATTGAGTTCCCGGTTCCGGCTCGCGAAATTATTTTTCCAATTAGCTTGGCTATCTTCCCAAAAGGACCGGCGCACGGCCGGCCCTTTCGACTCTGGTCCCACCCGGCGTCAGTAACGAGGCGCCGCGGGGCCTCCCCACCCGAACCGATAATTTATCCCGAGCTTGGCGGTGTGCTCGTCGTCACGAAATCGCGCTCCAGCGATCGCGGCGGGTCCGGTGGTAAAAGTGGTATTGCCGAAGTTGTAGTACTGGTACTCGGCTTTCGCAGACCAATTCGGCGCAAACATGTATTCGAGGCCGGCACCCACCGTGTAGCCGTTATTACGGTCGCCATTTGTCGTGAACGCCGCTGGCACCCCCGCTACCGAAACACCGATGTTGGGGTCGTCACGCCAGGCGTAGCCTCCCTTGGCGTAGAGCAGCGCCGGCCCCCAAGTGTAGCCGAGCCGGCCGGCAACAGAGCCGAGTTGGTTGTTGTTGGCCGTCACCACGGTGCTGCCGGGGAAAAGCACGCTGCTGTTGTTGTTGGAAAGCCAGCTATATTGGGCTTCCGCGCCTATGACCCAGTTTGTCGCGAACTGATAGTCGAAGCCGCCCTGCACGCCACCCAAAAATCTTGCGCCGCTTCCTTCCAGGCTGTCGTTGCCGGCGAACGCGCCGCCGAGATGGCCGCCGATATAGAACCCCGTCCAGTTGTAGACGGCTTGCGGCGGCGTATAGACTGGAGCCTTGGTATAGCTGCGCGCAGGTATGTCCGCCGCGAGCGCAGGCGCTGCGAGCGCAAAAAAAGCAGCTCCGCCGAGCAGAAACTTCCTCATAACTGGTGATCCCCGCTATTGTTGTCGAACAACAATCCAAACATCATGGCGTGAATTTGGTTGCTTCGCGGCAATGCCGGACGTGTGATGATTGCCGACTGTGGCGGCCCCGCAACAGAAGGTGTTTGTTGCATCAGGAACGGGCCCGGCGCGCGTGCTGGTTTTCCGTTTAGCGCGCCGGCCAAACCGGCTGCAAGCTAAAAACCTTCGCGTAAGCCGCCTTTTTTACGATCGCCAATCCCATGAATTGCCAGGAAATGGAGAAAAAATGACCGCTGCCTTGATGGAGGAATTTCCACCGCCCGCGGACCGGCTTGTGACTTTGGCGAACTGGCGCAAGGCGCCGTTCAGCGCCTGGGGCTTTCGAAACGTTCGCCGTCTGATTCCGACTGCCGACGTCGCGGCGTCAGGCCATGCGATGGAGCTCGAAACATCGCTGGAAGAAATAGGACACATCGAATTCAGCAGTCATGATGGCAAATCAACCAGCGTCGGCCGAGCCCTCCGCGCCACTCACACCGATGCTTTCATCGTTCTCAGGCGCGGGCGGATCGCGATGGAGTGGTATGGTCAAGGCATGAACGCCACCACCCCGCACATCATTTTCTCCGTCAGCAAATCGATTTGCGGAATGCTCGGCGGAATTCTCGCCGATCGAGGGCTGCTTGATCCGGATCATGCTGTCACCGAATATGTCCCCGAATTGGCCTCGTCCGTCTATGGCGGGTGCACGATCCGGCATCTTCTGGATATGGCGGTCGGCATCGCCTTCAACGAAGACTACGAAGATCCCAAGGGCGACGTGATTCGATACCGCCATGCCGCGGGCTGGGATCCGCTCCCGCCAGGCGAAACGCCCATCGACTTGCGCGGTTTCCTCGGCCAGCAGAACCCGGACGGTCAGAAGCACGGCGAAGTTTTTCATTACGTTTCGACCAATACCGACGTGCTCGGCTGGGTATACGAGCGCGCCAGCGGCCGGCCTTATGCGGAATTGGTGAGCGATTATCTATGGAGACCCCTTGGCGCCGAGCGCGACGCCTACATCACCGTCGATGCCCGGAATGCAATGCGGGCGGCGGGCGGCGTTTGCGTCGCGCCGCGCGACCTCGCCCGATTCGGCGAGATGATCCGGCGCCGCGGCGTCGCCAATGGCCGGCAGGTCGTGCCAGGTGCTTGGATCGACGATATCAACGAACACGGCCATGCGGCCGCATGGGCGCGGTCGGAACTGGCGGAAATGTTTCCGCAGGCGAGTTACCGGAGCAAATGGTACCGCATCGATCGAACCAGGAACGTGCTTTGCGCGCTCGGCATTCACGGCCAGTGGATCTACATTCACCCGGAGGCCGAACTGGTTATCGTCAGGATGGCGTCTGAGGCTACGCCGTTGGATTTCGATCACGTGCACGGCTGGCGGCGCGGTTTTGATGCCATCGCGGCACACTTTTTATGAGCAACAGCGGCTCTCAGGCCGATGCTTCGTCGTCCTCGTCTGCCCAGGCGGTTCGTGGGTTTGGCACCGGATGGGGTAGCGGACCCCGGTGCTGCGCTACCGCGTGTGGATCGCTCCGGTGGTACCAGCCCTGACACACGCCACACCTGACGAAGTTATCGGCTTCGAAGATGCGGCCTTCGCTTACGCAAGCCTCGCGATCGTACATATCAGGCTCCAGATCGGATCGTTCGGCGCGGCTGGCTTGCCGTCAGGTCCAGAGAGCGCCGCCGCGGCTGTCCTTCCAGCCAGGCTTCCGTTTTTGCCAGATCAGTTAGTGCGCGTGCCAGGTGACGCATCGCGGAACGATCTGAGCCTGGTGGCAGCGCCCGCGCTTTCCGCAGCATTTCGAGGGCCGCGTGACGGTAAGCAAGCGAACGACGGAAGAACACCACGTTACTCACGGCTCAACTCCCCGACTGGAATGCGCAATCATCGCGCATCGTTTCTGAACATCCGCTGAAAGGCTCGGCCGCCGCCGGGTTCCGCGCCCTCACCCATTTACTAATGTCGGAAGGAACCGGGCAAGTCATTGGAGCGTTCTCGGGGGCAGGACGCGGAGAGCGCAAATGCAGACGAAAAAGCCAGCGGGCTTGGTGAGTCCGTCGGGGTTATTGAGACTGCTCAGTCACGCTACAATGGGTGTAGCGATGGGTCTCGCATTCGCGCTCTTCCTGATTTTCGCCAATCCATCAGGCATCGCCAAGCTGGTCGAACACGGCGGAACTCATGCTCTCACGGTGATGGTCGGAACGCTGGCGCTGACGTTCGGGATTGGCGCGACCCTCACGGGGGTGCTCTTTGTCACCATGGAAGAGGACTAGATCCCGATCCAATAGGATTGAGTCAATCGCCGCTTTGTTAGCGCGTCAGCTTTTCCAGGTCGGGAAATGGCGCGTACACCGCGCCGGCGCATACCTCGCTCGCCTTCTCGATAACCCGGTCAAGCCTGCCATTGACGTAAACGATCGCGCGTTCCCGC